>JAGLUD010000074.1 GCA_023134935.1 Paracoccaceae bacterium
CTGAAAAATTCTCCTTTACTAAATTCCGCTTTACAGACACCATATATCGTGTGGTTCGCGGCAATACCCGCGACCTGTAGTATGATGGCCTGTGATTAGTGGGTTTTTCCCGAAGGGCCGCAAGGGGGGCGATATGAATGCAGAAGAAATTACCACCGACGATTTCCATCCGATTGATATTGTCGAGCATCTGGCGCATTTCCACGCATGGGATTTCGACCGGATCGAAGATAACCAGATTGCCGTGATTATCGACGGTGCGTGGGCGAACTACGCTTTGTCGCTGGCATGGCACCCGCATGACGAAACGCTGCGGATGATCTGTACGTTTGATATGGACCCGCCCGAGGATCGCTTGCCACTTCTTTACGATGTGTTGAACAGGACTAACGACAAAAACTGGACAGGCGCGTTCAGTTTGTGGCGTGAACAATCGATGATGGTTTATCGGTACGGGTTGAATTTGACGGGTGGGGCGACTGCCTCTGCTGTGCAGATTGAAGATATTGTCGGCGCCGCGGTTTCGGCTTGCGAGCGGTTCTATCCGGCGTTCCAACTGGTATGCTGGGGCGATAGCACGCCAAAACAGGCGATGATGGTCGCGATGGAAGAAGCATACGGCCGCGCGTAAATTTAGGAGAGTTAGATGTCACTAGAGGCCATTAACGAACGCGGGCTGGTTCTGCTTGGGTGTGGAAAAATGGGAACGGCCATGCTTGAGGGCTGGTTGGTGAACGGGGTTAAACCTGCCTCGGTGACGATTATTGATCCGTATCCTTCGGATCGGTTGGTAGAATTGCAAGCTGAGGGATTGCGGGTGAATGTGGATTTGCCTGCCTCGCCGGCGATCTGTATTCTGGCCGTGAAACCGCAGATGATGGGCGAAGCCTTGCCGCAGATTAAAGCACTTGGGAATGGCTCGACTGTGTTTTTGTCGATTGCGGCGGGTACTCCGATTTCTACGTTTGAGGATATTCTGGGCGCTAAGACTCCGATCATTCGCGCCATGCCCAATACGCCTGCGGCTGTTGGGCGGGGGATCACGGCGCTAATCGGGAATGCGCTGATTGACGATGCTGCGATGACTATGGCTGAAGACTTGTTGCAGGCGGTCGGGCAGACTGTGCAACTGGATAATGAAGATCAGATGGATGCGGTTACGGCTGTTTCCGGTTCCGGTCCGGCTTATGTTTTCCACCTGATCGAAACCTTGGCAGCGGCTGGTGTGGCCGAGGGGTTACCAGCCGATATGGCGATGCGGCTGGCGAAGGCCACGATCGGCGGGGCAGGTGAGTTGGCAGAACGCGCGGTTGAGGATCCCTCGACATTGCGTGTTAATGTAACCAGTCCGGGTGGAACTACGGCTGCGGCATTAGGTGTTTTAATGGACGAGGACCGTGGATTTCCGGCGTTGCTGCGCGAGGCTGTGAAGGCGGCCGCTGACCGGAGTCGTGAATTGCGCGGATAAAATGCTGCACTGCACAACGACCTCTTGACATTATTGTGCACCGCACCATATACAGGTGACAGAGACACGAAACCCTATCAGGAGCCTATCATGTTTGACCCAAAATCCTTCCCGTTCGATCTGGA
>JAGLUD010000075.1 GCA_023134935.1 Paracoccaceae bacterium
GTTTCGGCGATTGAATATATGAAGACGCAACTGGTTATGTCGAACTCGGCCCGTATTGGGCGGATCGAAGCGGGGGAGACTGTTGTCGTTGGCGTTAACAAATTCCAGAATGGCGAGGAAAGCCCGCTGACCTCAGGTGAGGGCGGCATCATGGTCGTTGATCCGAAGGTGGAGCAGCAGCAGATCGATAGTCTGAACGCGTGGCGCGATACGCGTGATGATGTTGCGGTTAAGGCAGCGCTTGGGCAATTGCGCGATGATGCGAAGGCGGGTGTTAACATTATGCCAGCCTCGATCAATGCCGCGAAAGTTGGGGTGACCACGGGTGAGTGGGGCACTGCGATGCGCGGCGAGTTCGGGGAATATCGTGCGCCGACGGGTGTCAGTTCTGCGATGTCGAATTCTACCGAAGGGCTTGAAGAAGTGCAGGCCGAGGTAAGCCGCGTGGCGGGTGAACTGGGTTCGCCGATCCGATTACTGGTTGGCAAACCGGGATTGGACGGGCACTCAAACGGTGCGGAACAGATTGCAGTTCGGGCGCGGGATTGCGGGATGAAGGTGACGTACGAGGGGATCCGTATGACCCCCGAGGCGATCGTCGAGGCAGCGGTGAACGAAAAAGTTCATATCGTTGGGTTGTCGATTTTGTCGGGCTCGCATCTACCGTTGATTGCCGAAGTAATGGAGCGGATGCAGGGCGCAGGGCTGGAAATTCCGGTTATCGTCGGCGGAATTATCCCAGACGAGGATTGCGCGGCACTAACCGAAATGGGCATTGAGCGGATTTATACGCCGAAGGATTTCGATCTGAACCGAATAATGTTGGATATCGTAGCGCTGATTACCTAGTGGTTGGCGAACCCGGTAATTTGGACTTCCAACATGTTGCTGCCCGCTTCGACGAGGTCGAAGTTGCGGTTGTTTAAGGACCAGCGCATAGCGAGGCCCTGGATTAACGCCAAAATCCCATAGGCGGCATCTTCGGGGTTGATGTCCGTGTTGAACTCACCGGATTTAATGCCGTTTGCGAAAAGCTCTGCCAGCCTTTTATGCCGCTGTGCCATCAAACCTGCAAAGAACGCGCGCAGTTTCTCGTTTTCCGAATGCAGTTCGCGCGAAAACAGGATTGCGGGGACGGCAGGGGTGCTTTCGATAAAGGAAAGCTGTGCGGCCACCATTTTGCGAAGGCGGTCTGTCGGGCCGGTTGCCTCGATAAGCTCGCCGCTTTCACCCATTAGGGTGCAGATGCGATCGCCCACGGCTTCCCATATATCTGATTTGGCGGGGAAATGGCGGAAGATCGCGGGTTGCGAGATGCCGATTTCCTTGGCCAGACTCTCGGTTGTCAGGCGGTCAGGACCACATTCCGCAGCCAACCTGATCGCGGTTTCGACGATCTCTTTTTTGCGTTCGGCGGCGGGTTTTCTGGTTCTGACAGTCATTTTTCCGACTTTCGGTTTGGCGTCGCGACCCTACGTGTGTGCAGGGTCGCGGGATTTATCAACCTTAACTGTCTTCGTCCTCAACATCAAACCGATATCCGGCGTGGCATGATGTGCAGCGAAGCATTAATTCGCCCAGATTTGCGAGCACCACGTTGGCATCACCCATGTCAGTAGCTTCCATCGCAAGATCATCGAACGCTTTATGCGTCGCCATGCCCAAGGATTTGAAGTCTAGAGGTAATTTGGCGATAAGTTGTGCCGGTTCGCCGCCAGTTGCGGCCATGCCGATGCTTGTGGCTGTCGCCGCGACGGTCTCCATATCGTCGGCCGCAATCGCCTCGACGATGGTTTGGACCCCCTCGAGGAATGTCCGCATTTCGCTGAGGATCATGTCCCGCTCTGGTGCGGTCATCATGATGGCTGTTCTACCGTCGTCCGTTTGTTGGGTGCTGCCGGTTACAAATTTGAACCCTACGAAGGCCAGCATAATTGCCAGAACTGCCGTTATAGTCCAACTTACTTTTACTGAATTCATGTCACTCTCCCTTTGTTATAAGTAATTAGTAACTAACTTTTAACTTAGGCGTCAAGTTATTGCTTTATAGCCAAGGGGATTGGTGTCCTGCCAATACCAACAGGTTTCGCACATTTCAGCTAATCCGATCTGTGCCGTCCAACCCAGTTCAGCTTCGGCGCGGGAAGGGTCAGCATAGCAGGTTGCGATATCGCCTTCGCGGCGTGGGTCGTTCTGGAACGGAATGTCCCGACCACTGGCCTTGGCGAAAGCGTCGATCATTTCCATGACTGAAACCCCTTGCCCGACCCCGAGGTTAAACGGCCGTGCGCCGGTTTGCGATTGCGTCCAATCAAGGGCCGCAACATGTGCTTTGGCCAGATCGACGACGTGGATATAGTCGCGAACGCCGGTGCCGTCAGGGGTGTCATAGTCATTACCGAAAACCTTAACCTGATCGCGTCGCCCAACCGCGACCTGCGCGATCATGGGCATCAGGTTGTTGGGAATACCGCTGGGGTCTTCGCCAATACGGCCACTTTCATGGGCGCCGACAGGGTTGAAATAACGCAGAATGGCAGCGGTGAAGTCGGGGTTAGAGATCGCCACATCACGCAACATCTCTTCGATATGTAGCTTGGATCGCCCATAAGGATTGGTGGAGCGCAGTGGGTGATCTTCGGTTATCGGAAGGAAATCCGGATCGCCGTACACCGTGGCGCTGGAGGAGAATACGATGTTTTGACAACCGGCGGCCTTCATCGCTTGCAACAGGTTGATCGTGCCCTGAACATTGTTTTCATAGTATTCCAACGGCATCTCAACGGATTCACCAACCGCTTTCAAGCCGGCAAAATGGATCACAGCGTCGGGTTTGAAGTCTTTGAGGTGTTGGGTCAGCGTATCGCGGTCGCGCAGGTCGGCGTTATGGAACGCAAAATTCCGGTTCGACAGTGCTTTTACACGCTCCAGCGCTTCTGGGGCGCTGTTGGAAAAGTTGTCGATCACGCAAACCTCGTGGCCCGTGCCTAACACTTCTAACATGGTGTGAGTGCCGATGTATCCGGCCCCTCCGGTGATTAATACGCGCATTTGGAAACCTAAAAGTAAAAATGATATGCGGCGGAATATATCCTATGCTGGACCGGATTTACAATTGTTGGTTGAGAAAATGCCCTGATTATATTAACCATTTACCCATAGGCGGATGAAGGAGTGCGATGTGCACGTTGGTATAATTATGGACGGCAACGGTCGTTGGGCGGTCAAACGTGGGTTGCCGCGCCTGATGGGCCACAAACGCGGCGCCAATCGCGTTAAAGATATCGTTAAAGCCAGCACCGAATTGGGCGTGACGACGTTAACACTTTATGCATTCTCGACCGAGAACTGGAAGCGTGCCGCACATGAGGTCGAAGGCCTGATGAAGCTGTTTCGTGGCTATTTGCAGAATAATTTTGTCGAACTGAACGAGAA
>JAGLUD010000076.1 GCA_023134935.1 Paracoccaceae bacterium
ACGTTGACGGCGAGGTTCTGTCCGAGCTTGAAGAAGGCGTGCGCGACGAAATCATGGCTGACACGCCGGATGCGGTTTTGGCTGAGGTGGTCAAAGACCTTGATACTGATGACGTTGTTTATCTGGTCGAGGATCTGGATGCACCACAACAGGAAGCTTTGCTTGGGTCGCTTGATGACGCCGACCGTGTCGCGGTTGAACAATCCTTGCAATACGAAGACGATACCGCTGGCCGTCTTATGCAGCGCGAGATGGTTCTGGCCCCCAATCACTGGAACGTCGGCGATGCGATTGACTATATGCGCGCCAGCGAAGATCTGCCGCAAGATTTCTATGATGTAATTGTGATTGATCCCACCATGCATCCAGTTGGCTCGGTTCCACTTAGTCGGATCATGGGCGCGGCGCGCGAGGTGATGCTGCTGGATTTGGCGCACGAGGATTTCCGCGTTATTCCTGTGGATCAATCCGAAGAAGATGTGGCCTATGCGTTTAACCAGTACCACATGGTTTCCGCACCGGTGGTAGAGGCTACGGGCCGCTTGGTCGGGGTAATTACCATCGACGACGCTATGGAAATTCTGGAAGACCACGCCGAGGAGGACATGAACCTGATGGCGGGTCTGATTGACGAGGACCTGTCCAGCCGAGTTTGGAAAACCATGAAAAGCCGGTTTCCTTGGTTGGCAGTAAATCTATTCACTTCGGTTTTGGCGTCTATCGTAATCGCCCAGTTTGCCAGCACGATCGAAGCGATAGTGGCCCTCGCGGTGCTGATGCCGATTGTGGCCTCTATGGGCGGCAATGCGGGCACTCAGACTTTAACAGTGGCCGTTCGGGCGATCGCGACGCGTGATTTAACGCCTGCGAATGCTTCCAGAATTGTCTGGCGGGAATTTCTAGTCGGGGTTGCTAACGGGATTGTGTTCGCGGTGATTATTGGGATCGTCGGTTATGTATGGTACGGTAGCGCGATGCTGGGCGTGGTGCTTGGCCTTGCGATGGTTGGCAATATGCTGGTCGCCGGAATGGCGGGCATTTTGATCCCCATCGGGTTGGATAAACTGGGCGCTGATCCCGCATTGGCCTCGGGCGTGTTTGTAACAACGGTGACGGATATCGTCGGGTTCTTCGCCTTCCTCGGACTGGCGAGCGCGATGTTACTTTAAGGGGGTCAAAATGGCTGAACTGCAATCAACGATCACATGCCCCGAATGCGGGCACTCCGAAACTGAAACGATGCCGACAGACGCTTGCCAGTGGTTCTATGAATGTAAGTCTTGCAGTGTGGTCATGACGCCCAAGAAGGGTGATTGCTGCGTTTATTGTTCTTACGCAACGGTTCCGTGCCCGCCAATTCAGGATGGGAAATCCTGCTGTTAACCCTCGGCTGGTAATTTCAGCGTTTTAGTTTTGCCGCCCTTTTTAAGTCGGACTTCGCTTTCGGCGATGGCGACAATCGTCCAGCCGTCGATCTTGTCACCAACCTCTAACATTTTGTACTTGCCACCACGTTGGCGCAGCAGGGCGCGGTAGTTACCCGGTGTTCCGAAAACGCCAATCAGGCTGGTTTCACGCAAATTGATGCCATTTTCGATCGTTGCGGACCGCGCCACATTTGCCGACGTCGGTAGGTCAACTTGGCGTGGCGCATCTGTGAACGTGGGCGTGACACGAGCCTGTTCGGCGATGGCGTCGGCCATTGCCTGAACCTTATCGGCAAATCCGGTTGGGCGATGGATCGGTGCACGTGTGGACGGTACCGCTGATTGAGAAAGGCTGGCGACGATCGCTGTTAGCTCAACCGAATCTGGTCGCGATAGTGGGCGCAGGCGTTGGGCATCTGACAGTACGGGTTCCGGCTCGACCGCAATAATACCAGTGCCACCCAGGATTTCATCACCGCCACGAAGCGTTGGCAATGTCGCTGGGCGACCCTCAATCACGCGAGGAGGGATGCGTTGTAACTGTTCGGTCGTCAGGCCGGAAATAATTGTGGTGAACTGAACCAATGGCTCTCCGTCGGGTCCGGTTTCAATGGGCGCTGGTTCTTCGACCACAATCGGTTCGGGGTCCGGCGGCAAATTTGCGACGTCACGACCATCGCGCAGGATTGGTGTGATACCTGGAAGGCCCTGCGCGACAACTGCCGGCAAAGCTTGAAGTTCGGCTATTGTTAACGTCGGTGGAGGCGGCGGTAACACGACATCTGAAATCTCCACGCCGTTGCGCAACACCGGTAGGATTGCTGGCCTGCCGCTGATCACATCAGTCGGTGCCTGTTGCAGTATTTCGGTGCGTGCCACTTGTATCAGCGCGGCGTTATTTTCTCGGACCTGAGTTAACCCCAAACTGTCGTTGTACTTGCGAAGTTGTGCGGCCAAAACAACAGTACTGTCATCGCGCGGCAACACATCCGTCAAACGCGGGGAGCTGACATAAGCACCTTCTTGCGTGATAGTAGCGTAGCGCACCATCGCCGTACCGCCCGTGAAATCCGAAGTTGTATCTGTATTTTCAAGTGCGGCCGCTTTGGTTGCTACGACCGGAAATCCGGCGGTTTCCGGTGCGGGCAGATCATCGGCGGTTGCCGCAGTCAAGGCTTCCGGCAGCGCAGCGCCATTGTTAACCACGCTTAACGGCGCAGCGGTGTCGGGCACCTCGGAAATTTCGAGCGAGGACGATAGCGGCGTTTGCTCAACCAAAGCCTCGAACGTCGTGACGGAGGCGTCATGATCCGGCAACGGCTCCAAGTTATCGTCAAACGAAATGATTTCTGGCGTCAGGCGCTCTGCATTTGTGGCAACGTCAGTTGGGCGGATGGGTGCGCGGGGATCCTCGTCTATTTCTAGGATGCGCTCCTCTGTTGCCTCGATCGCGATGCTTGGGTCGGGGGCGAACTCGATGTTGTTATAGGCCCAGTACCCGCCTGCAACCACAGCGGCCACCGCCGCGCCTAAACCTGTGAAAAAGCCGATTTTGGCGTAGTTCACTACGATTTTCGGAGGGGCCGAGATTGTGAAATACGGTTGTTGATAGAACCCTTCGATGCGTTCGCGTGATGTGAAACTTTCGCTGCCAAAACCGTATCCGGTGGCAAACCGGCTTGCTTCTTGCAGAATAGCGCGATTAACGGCGGCGATTTTTACATTGCCATTAACGTCTTCTTCACCGAATTGAACGATGTACACGCCATCGGAAAAAGCGGGGTCGGCACGCACGATGGCTTCGGCTTCGGCTTGACGGTCTTCGGGTTCGTCGGCGGTTAGTCTAACCTCCAGCCCTTTGATTTGTTCGGGAGGCAACCAGATCTGGTTCTTGAAAAACCGCCCTTGGGATGCCCGCGCCGCATGTTTCATGGTGGCCATTTTCTTTGGCAAAAACGGGTCGTTTAGCGGAACCGCAGATATCCGGCGCCACACGCCGTCGTAGGACAGCTCGTGTAGCAGGATTCCATCCGTGGATAGTTCCAGTGCCAGTACGGGTTGCATCAATTAAACTGCCCTTAACCATTTCCCTGTCCAAAAGGACGGGAACACCAATAATACTAATGTATTCTTAAAGGCTTTGTTCCCGTTTGTGGAGGCGTTTTTCACCTTCGCACAGCAGATCGTCCTGCTGCGCGAAAATCGGCTCGTTATTTGACCGCTGCGGCCAGTGCCTGATCCAAGTCGCGGATCAAATCATCGGCGGTTTCGGTGCCGATGGACAGGCGCACAACGTTGGCAGACGCCCCCGCGGCCTCTTGCTGTTCCGTGGTCAGTTGCCGATGCGTGGTCGATGCTGCGTGGATTATCAGGCTTCGAGTGTCACCCAAATTGGCCACATGGCTGAAAATCTCGACATTA
>JAGLUD010000077.1 GCA_023134935.1 Paracoccaceae bacterium
GGGGCGGCTGCGGCTTTGGGCCCCTATTTGGGTAGTCCCTCAACGCATTCCCGTTTCATCCCCGAGTGCTTGTGCAAACATGTGGGGAACCTTGCGGGTTAAGCTTTCCGAGATTCGGCGGGTTAAGTCAAGGATTTTGCGTATACCGCTTGATAAATACAGAATGGTTGTCAATTACGTTGGTATATTCTAATATACGAATGAACGACGCCTTGGCGTCAAAAACAAAATGGGGGAAACATGGCTGATTCTATATCGGACCGGATACTGGGCGAACTGTCCCAAATCGCGGTTGATGGCCTTAACGGAGATCTGGTTTCGCTGGATCTAGTATCTGAAATTACGGAAACCGAGGGCAAAGTTATCTTTTCCATCACGGTTCCGGATGAATTTCGTGGTGACTTCGACCCGATCCGCGACGATGCGCAAGCGCGTGTCGAAGCGATTGACGGGATTGAATCCGCGCTGGTCGTTCTGACCGCCGCCATTGACGCACCCGCCGCTGCCGAGCAGCCACCACAATTGCAGACTTCTAAACCCGTTGGTCGTGATTTGCGACCGTTGTCATCTGCTATTCCAGGTGTTGGGGCAGTCGTTGCTGTTGCGTCTGGTAAAGGTGGCGTTGGCAAATCAACAACTGCTTCGAATATCGCGTTGGCATTGTCTTCGCTGGGTCTGCGCGTTGGTTTGCTGGATGCAGATATTTACGGCCCGTCGATTCCACGCCTTATGGGCGGCGAAGGTCAGCTTGATATCGTTGACGGTAGAATCATCCCGAAGGACTCGTATGGCGTGAAAGTCATGTCGATGGGCTTCATGATGGAAGAGGATAAACCGGTTATTTGGCGTGGCCCGATGATTGTGACCGCGCTGATGCAGATGGTTCATGAAACCAACTGGGGCACGCTCGATGTGCTGATTCTGGATATGCCTCCGGGTACGGGCGATGCGCAGCTGACGATGGCGCAGCAGGTTCCGATGGCGGGTGCGGTTATCGTTTCCACGCCGCAGGATCTGGCGCTGATTGATGCACGCAAGGGGCTGAAAATGTTCCAAGAGGTCGATGTGCCTATCCTCGGGATTATCGAGAATATGAGCAACTTCATCTGTCCGCATTGCGGTGAAACATCCGACATCTTCGGCCATGGTGGTGCGAAGGACGAGGCGATCAAGTTGAGCGTGCCGTTCCTTGGCGCGGTTCCGTTGCACATGGATATCCGCAAGCATTCGGATGAAGGTAAGCCGACTGTGGTTGCTGACCCAGACGGGCCACACACCAAGATCTATAAATCAATTGCTTTGAATATTGCCACGCAACTTCGCGGCGGCGACGAGTAGTCAGATCGGCCCCTGCGTTGGCGGGGGCCGAAATCTATTAGGCTTCTCTCATTAATAAATACTCAAAAAACTTCATGCCGGCGATCCCGCCGATCACGATGAATGCGAATGTAATGTAAGAGCCAAGCGCCATCGTCGATGCGCCCGAAACTGCCTGGCCGACAGTGCAGCCAAGCGCGACAACTCCACCGATACCCATCAAAGCTGCGCCAAACAGGTTGCGTGTTGTGTCTTTGCTATCTGCAAATGTCGCGATGGCGAACTTGCCGTGGATTACAGCGCCGATGAACCCGCCCAGAAGCGCGCCGAGGGTTGTCACAACTGCGAAGCTTGGTGTGGCATAAGCCGTGAAACGCATCAGATAATCGAGCGTATCACCAGATGGGCGGACATAAGTTAATGAAGCCAGCGCAACTGGTACATCAGCGAAATCATCCTGCGCCAGACCCGTCAAAAGCCAAGCAGCAGTAACGCTAAGGCCAATGCCTACACCGGCGACAATGTGAACCGGCGAAGTGCGGAAGTCTTTGTCTTTGAAAATGTAGCCAAGGAATGCGGCCAGAACTACAACCAGAACAATGTTCCGTGCCATGCTTACATCTAGGCCAGTCATCGCGGCCAATATGTCGCCGCTTCTTTGTGAGTCCAAGCCGTAGTCGGCAAGGTTAACTGTAACTGGCGAAAATATCGCAACCCGCAGCGGGCCGAGCAAACCGCCAATAGTCATATATCCGAAGATGCCGACAACGATCAGCACCATCAGCGATCGCAAATCGCCGCCGCCTGCCCGCACCAGATTTCTACTGGTGCAACCGCCTGCGAAAACCATACCGAAGCCAAAAAGCAAGCCGCCAACGATATTACCAAGCCAGTTGAAGCTGGGCGTCAGGTACAGGGAGCCGCTTAGGTCTGCGATCCCCGCCATCTCGATAATCGTTGCGCCGATGATGGCCGTTGCGGTGGCCAATAGCCACGAGCGGAAGCGACGGTAATCGCCGAAATTCATGATGTCCGAAATGGAACCCATTGTGCAAAAGTTGGTTTTAAAGACGATGTAACCGAAAACGACTCCGATCATCAGGCCGCCAAAACCTACATAGAGCGATGGTGACTCTATGACTAAATCCCTTAGTGCTTCGATCATTCTACTTCCCCTGTTGCGTCACGTTGTTACGCCCCAACCCGCGTTTATGCACGCAGTTGTTGGGTAACAGACGTTATACACCATCATATTGTAATATGATAGTGTATCGATCTGTCGGTTTGAAACAGGTAAGCTTATGCAGTTTCTTCGGCGGTAGGCACAAGACAATAAATGTCGTATAAAGTACCCAGCAGTTTTTCAGCCTCGTCGCTAGCAATCGAATAGAAAATCGACTGCGCTTCGCGGCGGGTCGAAACCAATCCCTCGTATCGAAGAATCGCCAGATGTTGAGACAAAGCGGACTGGCCGAGGCCGACAAGTTTCTGCAATTCCTGTACGGAATGCTCGCCTTGGGCAAGGTTGCAGAGGATCAGTAGCCGCCATTGATTCGACATAACACGCAAAAGTCCGCTTACTTCGGATGCTTTCTCTTCCAGTTCTGAAAGGTCCATGTTTTCTATCATGCTGCTAAAATCCCAGTTTTTTTGTATATGTACTTACTAATATACAGATTTTGTAATATTGCAAGGGTGATCACGTGGCTTTCACTGACACGTGACGAAGATTACCCCTTGTTTTGTTGACTCTTGGGCAAATTACCAGTATTAACTTATCCTAATAAACGCATTTACGATATAACCCTAGGGAGGTACCAGCCATGCTGGACAACGCAAACGACGGAAGCAATTCCAAGAGCATGTCGATTATCGCCACAAAAGGCACACTTGACTGGGCATACCCGCCATTCATTCTGGGCACTACGGCCGCTGCGATGGACATGGAAGTTACAATGTTCTTCACTTTCTACGGCCTTGGGTTGCTGAAAAAAGACCTAAACTTGAAAATGTCTACGCTTGGTAATCCTGCGATGGAAATGCCTATGATGGGCAAACACATGGCGATGCCAAACATCATCGGCGGCCTGCCTGGTGTTGATAAAGGCGTGACCGCGATGATGAAAAACATGATGGCGAAAAAGGGCGTTGCTTCGATTGAAGACCTTCGCGAAGCAGCCGTTGAATCCGATGTACGTCTGATCGCATGCCAGATGACACTTGATCTGTTCGAGATCAAGGACACTGACCTGATTGACGGTGTGGAACTTGGTGGCGCCGCTACGGCCATCGAAGTCGCTGGCTTGGCCGACATCAACTACTTCATGTAATCCTGAATAACCCAACTACGAAAGGTGCTATTTTAAAATGGCCGATCAAACACTAGACGCAAAAGGGCTGAACTGCCCGCTTCCAATCATCAAAGCCAAGAAGGCGCTTAAGGGCATGTCCCCGGGCGAGACTCTGGCTATCGAATCTACAGACCCGGGTTCGGTTGCGGATTTTGCAGCATTCTGCCGTCAGACTGGTAACGAGCTTACAAGCTCCGAGCAGTCCGGTGACATCTACAACTTCGAGATCAAAAAATCCTGATCTAGTTGTTTCTGATTAGTTAGAACCCCGTCTTGTTAGGCGGGGTTTTTTCTTGCCTTAACATTGGCCACATAGCGCAAGAAGCGTTCGACCCACGGGTTCGACGCCGTGTTCCGCATATGGCAAAAGCCTGCCATCAGATTGTTCACAACAATGCCATCGTGCGCACCGGAAATACCTGCGCCACGCTTCACATCAAAGCCGAACTTTGTATCCACTGGCAAGTTGTCTACCTTGGCGTAATGAAATTCATGCGCTTTGAAAGCACCGCCATCTATCTGCCAAAGGCAATCATCTGATGGGCTTAACCGCGTATGCCCTCGACCTTGGGGTCGTTCGCACATGACGGCGTTTCCGGGGATTACGCCAACCATTTCGTGCTTCTGGCCGTGCCATTCCAAAGTCTCGCAAAGGTACATCAGCCCGCCGCATTCCGCGTAGGCAGGAAGACCATTTTTGATTGCCTGCTTGATTTCGTGACGGATGTTTGAATTCGCTTCAAGTTTCGCCATCGAGGTTTCGGGGAAACCGCCGCCAATAAACAATCCGTCGATGTTTGGTAGATGCGTATCGTTGATGGCATCGAAGAACACCAGCTCAGCGCCTGCGGCCTCGAAAGCTTCGAAATCATCGGGGTAGTAAAACCCGAAGGCCGTATCCCGTGCTACGCCAATGCGAATACCTTTAGCGAATTGATTGATGGGACTAGATTGCGCACTGTCCAGATCCGGCGCTTTGGCAGCGATTGCAATCAATGCATCAAGGTCAACGGATTCTGTTAAGCGGCGACCCAAGGTATTGATCAGGCCTTGGATCATTCCGGTTTCCGACGGTGTCGTCAGTCCTAAATGGCGTTCACCAATTTCAAGTTCGGTGCTTCGGCTAACGGCTCCCAAAACAGGGATGTCGGTATACTCTTCCACAGCGGCCCGCAATTTGCCTTCGTGGCGTGGCCCACCGGTTTTGTTCAAGATAACGCCGGCAATGTTCACGTCTGCGTCGAATGCGCGATACCCAACTAATAGTGGTGCAATCCCGCGCGTCGTACCTGTTGTGTCCACGACCAGAACTATAGGCGACTTCGTCAGTTTGGCCATTGCCGCATTGGAGTCTGCGCCATGCAGGTCAACACCGTCATACAAACCTTTGTTGCTTTCAATAATCGAAATGTCCGCACCATCTGCGCGACTGTTAAGAAGGTGGCGAACTTCACCCTCGTTCATCGTATTGAAATCGAGGTTATAACATGGCCGTCCACTGGCCAGTCCCAACCACATCGGATCGATGTAATCGGGGCCTTTTTTGAAAGTCTGAACAGTAAGCCCGCGCATCGTCAACGCACGCGACAGACCTGTCGAGATAACTGTTTTACCCGAGGATTTATGCGCGGCTGCGATCAAGAACCTAGGCATCATGGCGCAACTCGCAAACAGAACGTTCCACACATACTAATGGTGTACGGTTGTAGCGCTTGTTCCATGAAGCCTCTCGATGCGGTTAGATGTCCTTGCGGTTCACATTCGCATCGGAAAGGTTGGTAGGCAAGATGCGTAGGAACTTCATTCCCAGACCAGTTATGAGAAGTGTTACCGCGATACCACCACCGCCCAAAGCCCATTCATAAATGCTTGGCGTATATTGGCTGATCGCGCCATCACCAAAGTTGCTGGTAACCTCGA
>JAGLUD010000078.1 GCA_023134935.1 Paracoccaceae bacterium
TGGCGGAGACGAAGGGATTCGAACCCTCGAACGAGTTACCCCGTTACTCCCTTAGCAGGGGAGCGCCTTCGACCACTCGGCCACGTCTCCGAGGAGGTGTTTAGCCTTTCACAAAGGGATTCCACAAGCGGTTTTTTTGACCTTTAGTTCGAGAGCTAAGATCGGCTCTGAATACGGTGAAACTGGTGGGTGAAAACGGCAACTCCCAACAGCGGAACTACGAGATTTATCACCGGGATCGATAGCGGGATGGCCATGAAAATACCTGCAAGCCAAATTTCCAGAAAATGCTTTTTGCGTAGTTCACTGGCCGCAGCCATACCAATGCGACGTGCCGCCACCATTTGGAAGTATTCGCGGCCCAGAAGGAACCCGTTGACGATCCAGAATATGACCGGTGCCAAAAGGGTCGACGCGAAGTAAATGATCAACGCTAGCAGATTGGCCAAAACCATAATTCCTAAGAACTTAGTGGCGTCTATCATGATTTCGACGAACCGAATGTTATCGGCCGGGGGGAGGTGCGGGTAGTGTTTGGCCTCAACAGCATCGGCTATGTCCTCGATGAAGAACCCAATAATTAACGAAGCCACTGGAAACATCAGAAATGCGGACAGCAGGAACATGGCGATCAGTGCGCCGCCAGAAGCGATTGCGCCAAAACTGGTGACCTCGCCTATGAATGGTAGCGTGATCGCATCGGGTATTGCCCAACCGATCAGAAACGTGAAGGCATAGAATGTAGCAGCTAGAAATGCCACTGTCAGGCCGATGGAGCGCCAGAAGACCGACTGGAACTTACGATCGGTTAGCTGCGCAAGTGCAAGCTGGAAGTCTTGAAATAAATTCACTCAGACACCCACGATGTGATCGCTGCTACGTCGGGTCGAGGGCGTTCGGGTGGAACGATGCGCTCGGTTCCGATGTGGATGAAACCGGCGACGAATTCGGATTTCGAAAGGGACAGGCCGTTTCGCAGGAAAGTGCGATCGCTGGCCATCCAGCCGGTTAGCCAGTTTGCACCCCAACCACTGGCGAGCGCTGCGTTCAGCATTGATAGGCAGACGGCACCGGCGGACAGAATTTGTTCGATCTCGGGGACTTTTGGAGATGGTTTGGGCGAGGACACGACCGCGACCACCAAATCAGCGTTGGCGAATTGGGTGCGCGCTTTTTCCAGCTTGTCGCCTTCTATGCCCAACTGTGGGCCGCGTTTGACCACTTCTTCAGCCAAGCGCTGCAAAGCTTCGCCTTCCAACACGATGAACCGCCATGGCTCCAACTTGCCGTGGTCCGGCGAGCGGGCGGCAGCGGTTAGGATGGGGGCCAATTCCTCGTGCGTCGGTACGGGCAATTCCAGGGTTTTAGCTGGACGCGAGCGTCGGGTTTGTAGGAAATCTAGCACTTCTGGGCGTGGATCGGACATTACGGCTCCTGTTTGTTACAGGTGGTATTTCGGGGGCTGAGAGCAAAGTGTCAAGGTTTGCGGCATAGGAATACCGCCTATGCGTTGCGCGTATACCCACTATACAAATGGACAGGCACGCAGTAGAAGGCAGCCAACACGAAATTGTTCCGCCGCGCGTTCGATCATTCCGCGCCCGTGACCCGCATTCCGAGAGAAAAGACATGACAGAATTTGAAGGTGTCGTACCGACGCTGGCGCAAGCATTGAATAAACGGGGTTATGAAACGCTGACCCCTGTGCAAACAGCAATGTTGGACCCAGACCTTGACGGCGTAGACGCATTGGTTTCGGCGCAGACCGGTTCTGGTAAAACCGTTGCATTTGGTTTGGCGATTGCGCCGACGTTGATGGGCAAAAAAGACAAGCTTGGCTATGCGGCTGTTCCCGCAGCTTTGGTAATTGCGCCAACACGCGAACTGGCGTTGCAGGTTAAACGCGAGCTTGAATGGCTTTACCGCGAGGCAGGTGCTTCGATCGCGTCTTGTGTTGGTGGCATGGATATGCGGACCGAACGCCGTGCACTGGAAGGCGGAGCGCATATTGTTGTCGGTACGCCTGGCCGTTTGCGCGACCATATCGAGCGTCGCTCGTTGAATTTGGAAGGGCTTAAAGCCGTTGTTCTGGACGAAGCAGACGAGATGTTGGATTTGGGCTTCCGTGACGAGCTTGAGTTTATTCTTGGCGCCTCGCCGAGTGATCGGCGCACGTTGATGTTCTCGGCGACTGTGCCGCGCTCGATTGTTAACTTGGCGTCGCGCTATCAACGTGATGCGGTGCGGGTGGCGGTTGCGTCTGATCAAAAGCAACATTCCGACATTGAATATCGTGGGCTGGTTGTTCAGCCGAGCGACACGGAAAACGCTATCATCAACGTGTTGCGTTTCTACGAGGCTAAGAATGCTATCGTGTTCTGCAACACTCGTGCGACCGTTAACCATATGACTGCGCGGTTTAACAATCGTGGTTTCAAGGTTGTGGCGCTGTCTGGCGAGTTGAGCCAGAATGAACGCACCCACGCCTTGCAAGCTATGCGCGATGGTCGTGCGCGGGTTTGTATTGCTACGGATGTAGCTGCACGTGGTATCGATCTGCCGAATTTGGAGCTGGTTGTTCACGCGGATTTACCGAAGAATAAAGAATCTCTGTTGCACCGTTCTGGCCGTACAGGTCGTGCTGGTCGCAAAGGTGTCAGCGTTCTGGTCGTGCCGTTCCGTGCGCGTAACCGCACTGAACGCATGCTGAAGAATGCAAATGTTACGGCGACTTGGGACAGCCCACCGTCCGCCGAAGCGGTTATCAAGCGCGATAACGAACGGTTCTTGTCGGACCCTGCGTTAAGCGAAACATTGACTGAAACCGAAGCAGGTTTTGCGCAAGATCTTCTGGCCTTGCACAGCCCTGAACAGATCGCCGGTGCTTTGGTGCGGATGTACCGCGCGGGTCGTTCTGCCCCCGAAGAACTGCGCCCGGCTAGTGAACGTCCTGAGCGTGGCGAACGTGAGGAAAAATCACATAACCGTAAAGGTTTTGGCGACAGCGTCTGGTTCTCGCTTTCTATCGGTTTCAAGCAAAAGGCCGAGGCACGCTGGATTTTGCCCATGCTGGTCAAGCACGGTAAGCTGAAGAAACACGAGATTGGCGCGATCAAAGTTCTGCCATCCGTGACCTATATCGAGGTAGCTTCCGGAGGCGCCAACCGTTTTGTCGAAACTATCAGCCCGTCGATGAAGCTGGAAAAAACCATGACAGTTACCAAGCTCGATGGTGTTCCACAGGTGGTTACCGAGGCGCGTGCGCAGGAACCTGACGGTACGAAATCATATAAGTCCCGCAAGCCTAAGCCACCGCATCGTGGCAAGGGGCCGAAAAAGCCATATGCCGAGAAATCCGGCGGGCCTGCACCGTCTAAACGCAAGAAACCCAAAAAGCCCAAGACGAAGTAAACGTTTTAGCACTTAAGAACAGGATACCGCCTTGCCTCAACAAACTACCATTGCCGACTTCGCCAAACGCCTCCGCTTGGCTGAGGCTTCCGCCCAAATAACCAAGCTTGGCGTCGCGCAAGTGCGCATCGAGATTTTGTCCGGCTTGACCGTAGCCCTCGCATTGGTACCAGAGGCTGTGGCCTTTGCATTCGTTGCAGGTGTTGATCCGCTGGTCGGGTTGTACGCGGCGTTTATGGTTGGCTTGATTACGGCGGTATTTGGTGGACGTCCGGGGATGATATCTGGTGCGACTGGCGCGTTGGCGGTTGTGATGGTGGCATTGGTGGCCGATCACGGTGTGCAATATTTGTTCGCAACGGTCGTGTTGATGGGCATTTTGCAGGTATCGGCTGGTGTGTTTAAACTGGGCAAGTTCATCCGCATGGTTCCGCATCCGGTGATGTTGGGATTCGTGAACGGTCTGGCTATCGTTATTTTCTTGGCGCAGATGGAACAGTTCAAGGTTTCTGACGGCGCAGGCGGGCATGTCTGGATGTCAGGTGTTACGCTTTGGTTAACGCTGGCGCTGGTTGGTGGCACTATGGCGCTGGTGTTTTTCACGCCGAAAGTTACTAAATTTATCCCAGCTCCGCTGGCTGCTATCGGCATTATCGCACTTCTGGTTATCGTCTTTGATCTGCCCGCACCGCGCGTTGGTGACCTTGCCACGCTAAAAGGTGGCTTGCCGACTTTTGGTATCCCGCAAGTGCCGTTCACGCTGGAAACGCTCTATATTATCTTCCCTTATGCAGTAATTCTCGCAGCAATTGGCCTGATCGAAAGCCTGCTGACGCTCAACCTTGTAGGCACGATCACAGGCAAACGCGGTGGTGCTTCGCAGGAATGTGTAGCGCAGGGCGCTGCCAACGTGGTTACCGGTTTCTTCGGTGGCATGGGCGGCTGTGCGATGATCGGACAATCCATGATCAACGTGAAATCTGGCGGACGCACACGTCTATCCGGTATCGCGGCGGCCTTGTTCCTGCTTGCATTCATTCTAGTCGGTAGCGGCATAATCGAGATGATTCCGCTAGCCGCACTCGTTGGTGTGATGTTCATGGTCGTCATCGGTACATTCGCTTGGCAAAGTATCGGCGTGCTTCGCCGCGTGCCAAAATCCGATGCGCTGGTCATTCTGCTGGTAACCGCCGTAACCGTGGCCGAGGATCTGGCGACAGCAGTTGTCGTAGGCGTTCTGGTATCTGCCGTGGTTTATGCATGGAACGCTGCTGCGCGCATCCAGATTGTGGCACGCCAATCGCAATCCGAGGAAGGCGCGTTGGTCTATGAAATTGCGGGCCCGTTGTTCTTCGGCTCCGCCACCAGCTTCGTTGAGCGTTTCCACCCCGAAAACGATCCTGAGGTCGTGATCCTTGATTTCATGGATTCCCGCGTGGTTGATCACAGCGCCTTGCAAGCGATCGAGGACGTGGCTGCAAAATATCAAGAGGCCGGAAAACGCCTTCGCCTGCGCCATTTGACGCAGGATTGTCACCGTCTGCTAAGTAAGGCCGGACAGTTGATGGTCGATATGGACGACGACCCGGATTACCGCGTTGCCGTTGATTATGACGTGAACGTTGGCCAGATGAGCAGCGGCCACTAAAGCGACGAGGCAGCCCTTGCTGCCTGGTCGTAAATGCCCGACAGGGTGCGCAGCGTTGCGGCGATCTCGCTAAGTTCGTCTCCGTCGGCGTTTAAGCTTTCGATTAGGCACTGCTCGCGTACGTCGCGGTATTTAGTGCATAGATCGACACCCTCGGTGGTGGTGGAATACAGCATCTCTTTGCCGGATTTCTCACCGACAACCAAGCTTTGCTTCACCAGCTTTTTAATGGCGTAATTAACCGTGTGTGCATCTTCGATGTTCAGCATGAAGCAGACATCAGACAGCCGTTTGCCACGTTCGCGGTGGTTGATGTTGTGTAACACCAAAATTTCCAACGTGCTGAGTGTAGGGTAGCCGGACGCCGCCATGCATCGGCTCACCCATCGGCTAAAGCCGTTATAGGCTACGATTAAGCCGAATTCGAATTCCGAAAGCTGCCACCCGCCAGGTGTTGCCAAATGACGGGAGGATACGATTTTACGTTTTGTAGGTTCATTTTCCATGCGGTAAGTTTACAATTTACCGACATTTTATCAAGAAAAAAGCGCCTAACGGTTAATCAAAACCGAGCAATCCGCATGTCGAACAACCCGTGATGCGGTCGAACCCATCAAGTAATCCTTAATACCAGGGTGGTGCGAAGCGATGATGATAAGGTCGCTGCCACGCTCGTCTGCTTCGTCAAGAATTACGGGGCTAGGGCTGCCATAGCGCACAACTACGTCTGCCTCGACATCAATAGAATCCGACAATTCCTTCAGCGCTTTTGTCGTTTCTTCAAGGTTCTGCTGCAACTGCCCTTCGGGCAAATATGATTGCGCGTAAGCCGGAATATCGCCAATAACATGCAACAGAGTAATTGATGCGTTGTCGTCGGACAGTGCTACTGCACGTTTGATCATGGCTACACCAATATCACGGTGCGCAAGATCGATAGGAACGAGGATAGATTTATACATAACCATTCTCCAACAGGTTTCGGTTGGGAAAAGTATATCCTTGCTACTTCCCACAACCTTGACCTGAGTCATATGGTTCTGCGATTACCCTTTATCGAAAAACGGCGTCATCTGCGCGACAATAACGGAGTTTTCGTCCAACGCCTGCTGCATCAACGCTTTTTCCTCGTCGGAAATATCATGCCCTTCGGCGCGACGTTCCTTTAACGTGCCGTAGCCAGACACATCCAGCGGGGCCATATCGGCCTGCTTCAGGATGGCCACGGTCTCGCGCACGGCTTCTGCCTCGTCCACGCCGGATGCGTAACACATCAGCGCCGCGCCAGAACTGCCTTTGGGCAGGCCGTCGTTATCGGAGCGACCCACCTCGACCAGCAAGGTATAGACCTGCTGGGGGCGTTTTGCTTTGGGCGCCTCAGTCACGGAGCAAGTCGTTGATGGAGGTTTTTGAGCGCGTGCGTTCATCCACTCGTTTCACGATAATCGCGGCATAAAGGTTAACGCCGTTTTTGGATGGCATGGAGCCAGCGACAACGACCGAATAGGGCGGTACTTCGCCATACATGACTTCGCCCGTTTCGCGGTCCACGATCTTGGTGGATTTGCCGATGAATACGCCCATGCCCAGAACGGACCCTTCGCGAACGATGCAGCCTTCGACTACTTCGGAGCGCGCGCCGATAAAGCAATTGTCTTCGATGATTGTCGGACCAGCCTGCATCGGTTCCAGTACGCCACCAATGCCAACGCCGCCTGACAGGTGCACATGTTTGCCGATCTGTGCGCACGAACCAACAGTGGCCCAACCGTCAACCATTGAGCCTTCGCCGACGTATGCGCCGATGTTTACGAACGACGGCATTAGGACCACGCCGGGCGCGATATAGGCCGAACGGCGGACGATGGAACCCGGAACTGCGCGAAAGCCAGCGGCCGCCCATTGGTTTTCGCCCCAGCCAGCGAACTTATTAGGCACCTTGTCCCACCAGCTAGCATTACCATTACTGCCCTCGATCATCTCCATATCGGAAAGGCGGAACGACAGCAGTACGGCTTTCTTTGCCCACTGGTTAACGTGCCATTCACCATTATCACGCGGTTCGGCGACGCGCAGCTTACCGCTATCCAAAGCGGTTAGCGTGTCTTCAATCGCTTCACGAACCTCGCCCTTAGTGGCTGGGCTGATGGTGTCGCGCGCGTCCCATGCTGCCTCGATTGCGGTTTCTAGTTGAGCGTTTGACATGGTGATTCCCGTTTTGTGACTGATCTTGTTCAGATTAGGCCTATAATTCGGAAACGAAGCATGTGCAATATGGCACAATTGATCATGAGGATACTATGAACCGTAAACAGACCCGCTTCCCTGATGCCCGCGAGGATGTGCAGACCTCGACAGAGGTGCCGAACACCCCGCAGACCCGTGCACCGACATATCGGCTGGCCTTTGCTGACCCCGACTTCCTGTGCCGGGACGAGCTGCGCCCCATGCGCTTGCAGCTGGAATTGCTGAAGCCGGAAATGGCGTTGGCGGAAAAGGGGATTGAAAGCACAGTTGTGTTGTTTGGCGGGGCCCGAATTCCGGACCCAGTGAATAAAGCATCGGCCCGCACGGAAACACTTGCTGATCTGTCGAAGTATTACACCGAGGCGCGGAAGTTCGCGGCACTTTGCACCAAGGCCAGCATGTCGA
>JAGLUD010000079.1 GCA_023134935.1 Paracoccaceae bacterium
CGCGAGCTGAAACTCTCGCATTTTCGATCACATAAGGCCGCACGACTGGAGACAGACGGGCGGCCTGTTGCTATCTACGGGCCCAATGGCGCGGGGAAAACCAACATACTCGAGGCGATCTCGATGCTGTCGCCGGGTCGTGGATTGCGGCGTGCGTCTGTTGACGAAATGGCGCGTGCGCCGGAACGGCTGGGCTGGAAAATCACGTCAACGTTGGAAAGCCTGTCAGAGGTGCACGAGCTGGCGACGTGGGTCGAAGGCGACGGGGCGCGGCAGGTGGAAATTGACGGCAAAGCTGCCCCACAACTGGCGTTAGGGCGCTTGGCGCGGGTGGTTTGGTTGGTGCCGGTGATGGATCGCTTATGGCTGGAAGGCGCGGGCGAGCGGCGGCGGTTTCTGGACCGCATGGTGATGAGCTTCATCCCTGCACACGCCGAGGCGACTTTGAAATACGAAAAAGCCATGCGAGAGCGGAACCGATTGTTGAAAGACAATGTGCGCGACGCGTCGTGGTATGGTGCACTTGAAGGGCAGATGGCCGAGGCTGGTGGGGCAATTTCCGCCAACCGGGTGGAAGTTCTGGCGCGCTTGCAGTCGGCGCAGGAAGGGGCCGAAACGGCATTTCCGGCGGCGGACTTGTCTTTGATATCTGCGGATGAATTGCCACCAGAACAAACGACGGAGGCCTTGTTAGAGGCGTTCGCATCTGGCCGCTCGCGCGATATGGCGGCGGGGCGGACGTTGACGGGACCTCATCGTGCGGATTTGCATGCGATTTATGCGGCTAAGGGAGTCGAGGCGAAGTTGTGCTCGACAGGTGAACAAAAAGCGTTGCTGGTGTCGCTGATTTTGGCAAATGCGAGGGCCTTGGCGCAGGATTTTGGTGCGCCGCCAATCTTGTTGCTGGACGAGGTTGCCGCGCATTTGGATGCGGACCGCCGCGCTGCGCTATATGATGAAATATGCGGGTTGGGCGCACAGGCTTGGATGACTGGTACGGGACCGGAGCTATTCGAGGCACTCGGTTCGCGCGCGAACTTTATCGAAGTAACAGAAACAGACGGTATTTCGAGTTTGGAGGAAATGTCATGACACCTCAACGGGTTACAATGATCACACTGGGCGTTAAGGATCTAGCGGCTTCACGGGCGTTTTATAAAGCGCTGGGCTGGGTGGAATCCTCTCGCTCGCAAGAAAGCATCGCGTTTTTCCAGATTAACGGGATGGCGCTGGGATTGTTCGGGCTGGATGAATTGGCGAAAGATCAGGGGCGCGAGGGCGCTACACTGGGCTTTGGGGCGATGACGTTGGCGCAGAATTTTGCCACGGAGGCCGAGGTTGATGCGGCGTTCGCCAAGGCACTAAAGTGCGGTGCTTCGCAGTTGAAGGCGCCGGAAAAGGTGTTCTGGGGCGGATATTCGGGGTATTATGCGGACCCTGACGGCCATGTCTGGGAATTAGCGAACAACCCATTCTGGCCGCTGAACGAAGATGGGTCCCAAACGCTACCGGAGGCGACATGAAAATATACATCGCACAAACGATCGACGGGTATATCGCTGGCGCTGACGGGTCGCTCGCTCATTTGGACGCGTTTCAGGACAGCGATTTTGGCTATGACGAGTTTATCGCCAGCGTTGACGGCATACTTATGGGCCGCAACACGCTGGACGCGTTTTACGAGCAGCACGGTTGGCCTTATCCCGAACATCTGCCTGCCATCATCATGACGCACCGCCTGTTGCCACGCGGGATGCCGGAACAGGTTCGGACCTCGGAAAGTATCGAGGTTGCAGCACAGATGTTGCCAAATGCCTATGTTGATGGTGGCCATGTGATCGCGCAATGTCTGGCGCGAAACCTGATACGGGAGGCGCGGATATTCACGTTACCGATCCTGTTGGGCGCGGGTATTCCACTGTTCCTTGAGGGGGCAACCACGACGCAAAGCTGGACGTTGACGGGGTCAAAATCCCATCCGTGCGGGACTGTGGAAAACCACTATAATATTCCCGCAAAAGCGTGACATTCCCAGTGATTTCGGCTAAAATCCCGCCTACTAAATAGGGGATACCGAACATGGCTGATAACGATCAAACTCCTGAAGAGTATGGCGCCGATTCTATCAAAGTTCTCAGAGGCTTAGAGGCCGTGAGGAAGCGTCCCGGTATGTATATCGGTGATACGGATGATGGTTCCGGTCTACACCATATGGTGTATGAGGTCGTGGATAACGGTATCGACGAAGCTTTGGCTGGTCATGCGGACACCGTAACGGTGACAATCCACGCCGACGATAGTGTTTCGGTTAGCGATAACGGACGCGGTATTCCGGTGGGTATCCACGAGGAAGAAGGTGTTTCGGCGGCCGAGGTTATCATGACCCAGCTGCACGCTGGCGGTAAGTTTGACAGCAATTCCTATAAGGTTTCGGGCGGTCTGCACGGCGTTGGTGTATCCGTGGTGAATGCCCTTTCGGATTATCTTGAACTACGGATCTGGCGCGATGGTAAAGAGCACATCGCGCGGTTTGAGCATGGCGACACGGTAAAACACCTCGAAACGCTGGGCGATACGGATCGCACAGGGACCGAGGTGCGGTTTTTGGCCTCGCTGGATACGTTCTCGGATCGTGCCTACAAATTCGAAACGCTGGAGCATCGCTTGCGCGAGTTGGCGTTTCTGAACTCCGGTGTGCGTATCACCTTGCGTGATGAACGCCCTGCGGAGCCGTTGGAAACGGAGATGATCTATGACGGCGGTGTGCAGGAATTTGTGAAATATCTGGACCGCTCCAAAACTCCACTGATCGAGGCGCCGATCTATATCATTGGCGAGAGCAACGACATTGTGGTCGAAGTGGCGATGTGGTGGAACGACAGTTACCACGAGAACGTTCGTCCGTTTACCAACAACATTCCGCAACGTGACGGCGGTGCGCACCTGGCGGGCTTTCGTGGGGCGTTGACGCGGACGATCAACAACTATGCGGCCTCTTCTGGGATCGCGAAGAAGGAAAAGATTAACTTTTCCGGTGACGATTCTCGCGAAGGGTTAACGGCGGTGCTGTCGGTTAAAGTGCCTGATCCAAAGTTCTCGTCCCAGACCAAAGACAAACTGGTTTCTTCCGAGGTTCGCCCTGCGGTCGAAAGCCTGGTGAATGAGAAGCTGTCGGAGTGGTTCGAAGAACACCCAGCCGAGGCGCGGATGATTGTCGGCAAGATCGTCGAAGCCGCCGTGGCTCGTGAAGCGGCGCGTAAAGCCCGCGAACTGACACGGCGCAAGTCGGCGATGGATATTGCCAGTTTGCCGGGGAAGCTGGCGGATTGTCAGGAGAAAGACCCGTCGAAGTCTGAAATCTTCCTAGTGGAAGGGGACTCGGCTGGTGGGTCGGCCAAGCAGGGGCGCTCGCGGTATAATCAGGCGGTTCTGCCGCTGAAGGGCAAGATTTTGAACGTGGAGCGGGCGCGGTTTGACCGGATGCTTGGCAGCCAAGAAATCGGCACGTTGATCACGGCGCTGGGTACAGGGATTGGGCGTGAAGAGTTCAACATCGACAAACTGCGTTACCACAAGGTCGTGATTATGACCGATGCGGATGTCGATGGGGCGCACATTCGGACGCTGCTGCTGACGTTTTTCTTCCGTCAAATGCCGGAGCTGATCGAGGGTGGGTATCTGTATATCGCCCAACCACCACTGTACAAAGTGGCGCGTGGTAAATCCGAGGTTTACCTGAAGGACCAGCTGGCGCTGGAAGATTATTTGATTGATCAAGGCCTAAGCGATGCCATTTTGCGCCTTGGTGACGGTTCCCAGATCGCAAGCGCGGATTTGAAGCGTGTGGTCGAGGAGGCACGGGTGTGCCGCACGATCCTGAACGCGTTCCCGACGAATTATTCCCGCGATATCCTTGAACAAGTGGCAATTTCCGGTGCACTGGTTCCGGGTGTTTTGGACAGTGATCCACAAGGAACGGCCGATAGTGTTGCTGCACGTCTGGACCTTATCGCGTCGGAGTATGAAAAGGGTTGGAGCGGTGGTGTAACTGAAAACGGCGGCCTTCGTCTGTCGCGTATTTTGCGTGGCGTGGAAGAGGTGCAAGTGCTGGACGGCAATGCGCTTCGTAGTGCCGAAGCGCGCAAACTGGCTGGTTTGACGGCTGCTTTGCAAGAGGTTTACGCCACCCCCGCCGCGCTGGTCCGCAAGGACCGCGAGAACGTTATCAATGCGCCGTCCGACCTGCTGGATGTAGTGTTCAAAGAAGGCGAAAAAGGCCTGTCGTTGCAACGCTACAAAGGCTTGGGCGAGATGAACCCCGGGCA
>JAGLUD010000008.1 GCA_023134935.1 Paracoccaceae bacterium
TCTGTGTCGAACTTTACGTCTTTTGCAGCCATGATGGATGCTCCTTATAATGGGGTTCGCTTAAGCAATAATGCCTAGGATGTCGGATTCTTTCATGATCAACAGGTCTTCGCCGTCGAGCTTGATTTCAGTACCGGACCATTTGCCAAACAAAACTTTGTCGCCAGCTTTTACGTCCATGTCGATGCGATCACCGTCTTCGTCACGTGCGCCTGCACCAACGGAAACGATTTCACCTTCGGAAGGTTTTTCTTTAGCCGCGTCAGGGATAATCAGGCCGCCAGCTGTTTTCTCGTCTTCTTCAAGACGACGAACAACAACGCGATCATGCAGAGGTGTAAATGCCATTGTGGATGCTCCTATCGAGTATTCCGTTTAGGGTGGTTTTTGCCTTTTGGCACTCACCACCATTGAGTGCTAACGATAGGTATCTAGGCAAGCATTTTGGGTGAGTCAAGGGATGCACCCATAGATTGCGGGTAATACGTGACAAAGCCGTATCGCAGGCCTATATAAGGCGAAATTATTGCAGCGCACAAAAAGGGTCACAACATGATCAAAATTTTCGGCCACACAGCCCCTGATACCGACGCAACTGCCTCCGCCCTGATTTGGGAGTGGTACCTTAACGAGATGCAGGAGAAATCCGCGCAGGCTTTCGTTCAGGGCGAACCGAATACCGAGGCTGCATTCGTTCTAAAACGTTGGGGTTTCGAGACACCAGCCATGTTGGATCTTCAAGATGGCGACAAAGCCGTGATCGTTGACACTAACAACCCTGCTGAATTGCCAGCGAATATCGGTAAAGCCAACATTAAACAGATAATCGACCACCACATGCTGGTTGGCGGCTTGAAATCCGGTATTCCGATCAACGTAACAATCCGTCCGGTCGCTGCAACTGCAACCGTGATGTACGGCATCATGCGCTCGCCTGCGCAAAACACGATGCCTGATGCGATCAAAGGGTTGATCCTAAGCTGCATAATCTCCGACACACTGGAATTCCGCAGCCCGACAACAACGCCCCGCGACATTGCCGTCGCCAACCGTATGGCCGAGAATTTGAAAATCGACATACCGGAATACGCTGCTGAAATGTTCGCTGCTAAATCCGACATAGCGCATTTTTCTGACGCCGAACTATTGCGGATGGATTCGAAGAAATTCGACGTTAACGGCACCAACTTCCGCGTTTCCGTTCTGGAGACCACCAGCCCTGCGACCGTGTTGGACCGCAAAGACAGCCTGATCGCCAGCATGGCTTCAGTTGCCAATGAGGACGGCGTGGACCAAGTCCTCCTGTTCATCATCGACATCCTGACTGAATCCGCAACACTCCTGATTCCAAATGATTTCGTGAAATCCGTCGCCGAAAACTCCTTCGACTGCACGGTTGATGGCAACACAGTTCACCTGCCTGGCGTCATGTCTCGCAAGAAACAGATCATCCCCAGCCTGAAGGCCTAAATGACCCGCATTATCGACAACCTCGCGCAGGTCGCCCACTCCTACGACGCTCTTTTCGTCGATCTATGGGGCTGCCTGCACAACGGCGTCGAACCCTTCGCCGATGCCGTAACCGCCCTACAAGCTTACCGCGCACAAGGCGGCAAAGTACTGTTGCTAACCAACTCGCCACGCCCGCGCGCCTCGGTCAAACGACAACTTGAGCGCATCGGCGTGCCCACCGACACCTACGACGAAATCGCCTCCTCTGGCGACGCTGCACAAATGGCGATGGCTGCAGGTGTAGTTGGTCGCAAAGTTTACCACCTCGGCCCTGAACGCGATCTCAGCTTTTTCAAAGGCGAAAACGGCCCAATAGATGTCGAGCGCGTCCCCTTGGCCGAAGCCGAAGGCATCGTCTGCACCGGCTTGTTTGACGACCTGACCGAAACACCTGACGATTACCGCTTAACTATCCTCGATGGAAAAAACCGCGGCCTGAAACTGCTCTGCGCCAATCCCGATATATCGGTCGATCTAGGCGACAAACGCATATTCTGCTCAGGCGCCATCGCCCAAGCCTACACCGAAGCCGGCGGCACCAGCCTCTACTTCGGCAAACCACATTCGCCAATCTACCAACTCGCCTACGCCCGCCTCGCAGCAATCGCAACCCGCCGTATCGACAACGACCGCATCCTTTGCATCGGCGACGGCATCAACACCGACATCCGTGGCGGCGTGGCCGAAGACCTCGACACCATGTTCATAACCGGCGGCCTCGCTGCGACAGAAATAAGCGAAACCAACGGCAAACCAAACGAGGCAGAGCTGGCGGAGTTCATCAAAACTAACAAACTGACGCCCACATTTACAATCAGTCACCTTCGTTGATATTGTAATAATATTACAAAATTCAAAAGATTGGCGAATATATCTTGCGCGCCCAATTTTCACACGCTACAAATGGTGCAACGCAACAACGCGAATCCACACCATGACCACAGGCCCAGATATGTTGGACACCCCACAGCACAACTTGCCCATCGGCACGATTTGTATCGAAGATCTCGAAATCGGTATGGAGCGCTCGCTTTCCAAAACAATCGGCGACCGCGAGATCGAGCTGTTTGCCGAGCTATCCACAGACCATAACCCTGTGCATCTAGACGACGACTACGCCCAAGACACCATTTTCCAAGGACGCATTGCGCATGGAATGCTGACCGCCGGTCTGATTTCCGCCGTTATCGGCGAGCAACTGCCTGGCCACGGCACTGTTTACCTTAAACAAAACCTGACCTTCATGGCCCCCGTGCGCCCCGGCGACCGCGTCGAGGCCACCGTTAAGGTTTTGGAAATCGATTACGCCAAACGTCGAGTTACCCTTGATTGCAAGTGCCGCGTAGGCGATACGGTTGTTCTGAAAGGCGACGCGCTGGTTCTAGCGCCAAGCCGCAAGGTTGACTAAGGGCGCAGGCTTGACCTGCTGGACAAGCATGAAAACTTTCAAAACTTACACCGATATTCCGGCAGACAGCCAAGGCGCAGTCGTGGCCATGGGTAACTTCGATGGCGTGCATCTCGGCCACCAATCCGTTATCGCACTGGCTCGCGCCATCGCCGCCACCAACAATGCGCCCCTAGGGATCATCACGTTTGAACCACACCCACGCCAACTGTTCGCCCCAGACGCCCCTCCGTTTCGCCTAATGAACGAAGAAACCCGCGCCCACCGCATTAACAAACTTGGCATCGACGCGCTGTTCGAACTCCCGTTCAACAAGGCGTTGTCCCAACTAACCGCCGAGGAATTCGCCCGCGACGTTCTAGCCAACGGCCTGAACGTCAAACACGTCATAATTGGCGCAGATTTCCGCTTTGGCAAAGGCCGCCAAGGGGATGCCGACATGTTGTGCGAACTCGGCCAGCAATTGGGGTTTGGCGTAACTGTTGCACCGCTGATCTCAGACGATAAAGGCGATTATTCCTCCAGCGCCATCCGCGAGGCCCTAAGCACCGGCCACCCCGAAGACGCCGCTCGCATCCTAGGCCACTGGCACCGCGTCGACGGTATCGTCGAAAAAGGCGACCAACGCGGTCGCGAGCTGGGCTTCCCAACCGCCAACATATCGCTGGACGACCTGCACCTGCCGAAATTCGGCGTCTACGCCGTGTTCTTCGATATCCTGAATGGCCCCCACAAAGGCGTCTATCGCGGCGCAGCCTCGCTGGGCATCCGCCCGACATTCGGCATCAATAAACCGAATCTCGAGACATTCCTCTTCGATTTTTCCGGCGACCTCTACGACGCGTCCGTTTCCGTCGCGCTGGTCGCGTATCAACGCCCCGAAGAGAAGTTCGATAACCTCGAAGATCTGATCAAACAGATGAACATCGACTGTTTTGAGGCCCGTGAAATCCTGGAAAAAGCAACCGCCTGATGCGCCCAACATTGCGCACACAGGCCGATCACTTTCTAGCCGATCAAAACACCTAGGTTGCGGCCTTCAGGCTTTCATCCATATAAATCTCGCGCAAGCGACGTGCAATCGTTCCGGGCGTACCATCACCCAACGCCTGCCCGTCGATCTCCACTACGGGGGTCACAAATGTCGTCGCCGAGGTCACAAACGCCTCATCCGCATCCATCGCTTCCTCTATCGTAAACGAGCGTTCCACAACTTCCATTTGTGCCTCGCGCGCAAAGCGCAACACTGCCGCCCGTGTAATCCCGCTAAGAATGTCATTCGACAAATCCCGCGTAATGATCTTGCCACCCTTAACGATATACGCGTTGTTAGACGTCCCCTCGGTCACGCAGCCATCTTCAACCAGCCACGCATCATCAACGCCAGCAGCCTTCGCCGCCATCTTGCCAAGCGAGGGTGCCAACAACTGTATCGTCTTGATATCGCGGCGCCCCCACCGAATATCCGGCATCGAAATGATCCTGATCCCTTTTTCAGCCGCAGGTGCTTGGGTCAGGTTCATGGTTTGCGTAAACAACACAAGACTGGACTTCACCCCATCGGGGAAAAGGAAGCTACGGTCCGCCGCCCCGCGCGTTACTTGCAAATAGACCAACCCTTCAACCAGATCATTAGCTTTGATCAACTCGCGGTGAATCGCCTCGATTTCATCGTCAGTTTCGGGTGGCGCCATATCCAGCTCATGCATTGACCGCGCCAGACGTTTCATGTGCCCGGCAAAATCGATCATCTTTCCGCCCAGAATGGATGTAACCTCATAGACCCCGTCGGCCATCAGGAACCCACGATCAAAGATGCTGATCGTGGCGTCTTCCTCGGCCAGATATTCTCCATTCACATAAACTGTGCGGCTCATAGTATTCCCCTAAGTCTCGTTTGATTATTTTTCGATCAACGCCACAGGCGCGTTCGCGTCCTCGGCATAATCTTTGGGCGCATGGTCCAGAACCACTGTGCGCCGTTTGAATTCGTAAATCATCTGATCGCCTTCCGGTTCAGACCGAACAACAAGGCATTGTAGCAAATGCCGCGCCCCGTCGAACAAATCGACGAACCCGCGCAAATTCGGTGCTTTGCCAAGCGGCATTGAAAATCCGGTTTCCCAGATTTTAATCAC
>JAGLUD010000080.1 GCA_023134935.1 Paracoccaceae bacterium
TATTCACGTTGAAAAACGGATCGCCACCTTCAAAATTGAACACCATTTTTGCGCACCCATGAGGTTCCGTCCACTGGATAACCTTACGAAGGCCTCCATCTAATGCCTGCCGCAAATCTTCGCGCAAAGCCACAGACCATAGGCCAAATGTCGGGTGACGGGCAAATTTCCGTACAGGGTCCGGCGTCATCGCCATCGCCAGCGGCGAATCCTCGGCTTCGCGGGCCATTTGCAATGCGATCAACAAGTTTTCAGGGAAAAACGGTGTGTCCGCTGCCGCCGTCACAATATACTCCGCCCCCTGCCCGTGCGCCCAATCCATGCCGGCCAAAACACCGGCCAAAGGCCCCGCGTAGCCCGAGATTGAATCCTCAACCACAGGCAAACCGTATGTCGAAAACCTTTCAGGATCACCGTTTGCGTTCAACGCCAACACCTCAACCTGCGGTGCAAGCCGCGCAATCACCCGCGCCAAAATCGTTTGCCCACCGAGGTCCATCAATGACTTGTCGCCACCGCCCATGCGCGAGGATTGACCGCCCGCTAAAATAACACCAGCAACTTTCATCAAACTTTACCCTTACGCGCAGATTTCTTCGGTTCGTCCTGAACCGCGCTCACATCCGCATCCCACTCCAACCGTTCCTCGCCACTTAGGCAAATAAACCGCTTGCCGCGCATTCGACCGATCAACGTCAAGCCAACCTGCCGTGCAATTTCCACACCCCAAGCTGTAAAACCGGACCGTGATGCCAACGTGGGTATCCCCATCATCGCCGTCTTAATCACCATCTCGGAGGTCAAACGACCCGTGGTATACATAATCTTGTCGCCCGCATCTTCGCCTTCAAGCATCATCCAGCCAGCGATCTTATCAACAGCGTTATGCCGTCCGACATCTTCCATATAGACCAGCGGAACATCCTCGCGACACAGAACGGAACCGTGAATCGCACCTGCCTCAAGATACAGGCTCGGCATCGTGTTGATCTGATGGGCCAGCGAATACAGCCAACTCGTTTTCAACGGAGTCGCTGGCAGTTTCACGTCCTCCAACCCCTCCATCATGTCTCCGAAAACCGTGCCGACAGCACAGCCCGAGGTTCGCGTTTTCTTCTTAAGCTTTTCTTCATAATCCGTCTTGCGTTCAGTGCGCACCACGACCGTTTCGACTTCCTCGTCGAAATCCACGCGGGTGATAACATCGTCGGGCAGCAGCATCCCTTGGTTTCGCAAATACCCGACCGACAGATACTCCGGATAATCACCAATCGTCATCGCCGTCACGATTTCTTGCGAGTTCAAATAGATCGTCAAAGGTCGCTCCTCGACCACACGGATCTCTTGCGCCTCGCCATTATGATCGATGCCCGAAACCGCGCGCGTCAGGCGCGGATCGGAGGGGGCAGGCATTATCAATAAATCTGTCATAACGTCCCAAAACTCTTGATTGGTCAAACGGGGCATAGCTGCGCTATACGCGGTAGGAATTTGCAACATGGGGGCAGATATGTCCAGAACTCGAAGTGTATATTGGCAAGGTGTTCGCGCCGGAGCACCTTTTTTATTGGTCGTAGCCCCGTTCGGCATGCTTTTTGGCGTCGTGGCGACCGAAGCAGGGTTTTCCCTGATCCAAACCATGGCGATGACAGCACTGGTTATCGCCGGCGCTGCCCAGTTCGCATCGGTGCAATTGCTAGTCGATGGCGCACCCGTATTCGTCGCCATCCTCACCGGACTGGCCGTGAATTTGCGCATGGTGATGTATTCAGCCTCCTTAACGCCGCATATAGGCAAGGCTCAGACTTGGCACAAAGTGTTGATGGCGTACTTCATGGTGGACCAATCTTACGGCGTATCAATAGAAAAATACGAGCGCTCGCCCGAGATGCCACTAGCAGACAAGGTCTCCTTCTTCTTTGGCGTTATTTCAGCCGTTGCGCCGTTCTGGTACGGATTTTCGCTAGTCGGCGCGTTGCTTGGATCAGCTATCGCGCCCGAATACGCGTTGGACTTCGCAATCCCGATTACGTTCATCGCGATCATTGCCCCCAACCTACGCAGCCTACCGCATCTAGCCGCCTCAATCGTATCGGTCGTCGTCGCACTGGCGCTGTATTGGATGCCATATAATTTATGGTTAATGGTCGCCGCAGTCCTTGCGATGATCACAGGTGCTCAAGTCGAAAAATGGCTGGAGGCACGCAAATGAACGATCTGGATATCTGGCTAACCATCATATTCCTCGGTATCGGAACTTTCCTGCTGCGGTTTTCGTTCATCGGCCTTGTAGGGGACCGGAAGCTACCCGAGTGGATGACGCGCCACCTGCGCTACGTTCCAGTCGCTGTCATGCCCGGCCTGATCGCGCCGTTAATCGTCTGGCCGCAAGCCACGGGCGGTGAACTTGACCCTGCCCGCCTGATCGCCGCGGCTACAGCCCTGCTGATCGGCAGTATTTTTCGCAGTGTTCTTGGCGCAATTTTCGGTGGGATGGCGGCGCTTTACCTGATGCTTTACCTTCTGGGTTAAAGCGGGATCGCAGTCGTCTTGAACACGGTGCGCAAGGCAAAGCTGGATTGCATCTGGGCGACACCGGGAAGGCGTGCCAGATACTGCCGATGGATACGGGCGAAATCATCCGTATCCCGCGCCACCACTTTCAACAGATAATCCGCAGACCCCGCCATAAGATGGCATTCCAGAACGTCCGGCACCAACGCCACCTGACGTTCGAACGCGTCCAGTAATTCGTCCGCCTGCCCTGACAGCGTAATCTCGACAAACACGGTCGAGGGTTTGTCCACCGCGCGCGGGTTCAGCAACGCCACATAATCGCGAATGACCCCGTCATCCTCCAACCGCTGAATCCTGCGGTGGCACGCGGAGGGCGACAGGTTCACCCTTTCCGCCATCTCCGCATTGGACATCCGCCCTTTACGTTGTAGAGATTCGAGAATCTTAATATCGAGCGCATCCATTCGACTCATTGCACTAATCCACCACTAATTTCCATCTTTACGCACGTTTATTCGAAAAATAGGGCAATGCCTAGTATGTATTTGCAAAGCAATTGCACGCGACTTCCCCCAAATGTCGATTCAATTCAACATTTAACCCCACGAGGTCGTCATGCTTATCGGTTGCCCAACAGAAATCAAAAACCAGGAATATCGCGTCGGGGTCACACCTGCCGCTGCACAGGAAGCCGTTGCAAACGGCCA
>JAGLUD010000081.1 GCA_023134935.1 Paracoccaceae bacterium
GAATACATCGACGCCGGTGCACGCATCGTTGACACCGCCGAGGAAATCTTCGCGACTGCCGAAATGGTCGTGAAAGTGAAAGAACCGCAACCTGTCGAGCGTGCACAGCTGCGCAAAGACCAGATCCTGTTCACCTACCTGCATCTCGCACCAGATGCGCCACAAACGATGGACCTTCTGGCCAGCGGCGTCACCGCGATTGCCTACGAAACCGTAACAGACCGCATGGGCACGCTTCCACTTCTGGCACCAATGTCCGAAGTAGCTGGCCGTTTGGCGCCACAAGTCGGCAGCTGGACCTTGCAAAAAGCCAACGGTGGACGTGGCGTTCTTATGGGTGGCGTACCGGGTGTTGCACCTGCGAAAGTTACCGTAATCGGTGGCGGCGTTGTGGGAACACACGCAGCGAAAATCGCAGCGGGCATGGGCGCGGATGTAACCGTGCTCGATATGTCGCTACCACGCATGCGCTATCTGGACGACGTGTACGGCGGTGTTTTCAAAACGCGCTATGCCTCCAAAGGTAACACCGCAGAATTGGTCGCTGAATCCGACATGGTTATCGGCGCGGTTCTGATTCCAGGCGCTGCAGCCCCGAAACTGGTTTCCCGTGCGATGCTTTCCACAATGAAACCGGGCGCGGCCATCGTTGACGTTGCCATTGACCAAGGCGGGTGTTTTGAAACATCCCACGCCACAACGCACGATGATCCGATTTATGAAGTTGACGGTATCATGCATTATTGCGTAGCCAACATGCCGGGTGCGGTTGCACGTACATCAACAATCGCACTGGGTAACGCCACGATGCCATTCATGATCGCGCTGGCCAATAAAGGCTGGAAAGAGGCGTGCGCCGCTGATCCACACCTAATGAACGGTCTAAACACACACGCTGGCAAACTAACATATGCCGCCGTTGGCGAGGCGCTTGGGTTGGATTACATCTCACCCGCTGAAGCTCTGAAAATCTAAATCAGCAAGGCCCGCCGGATAATTCTGGCGGGCCTTCCGAAAATTCACCACCCGTTAAGCCTTTGCCAACAAATTCCGGATTTCAGCCAATAACTCTTCTTGAGTTAGACCTTGTGAGCGCGGCACCGATGATGATGTCGACAGCCATGTCCATGACATTTCCCTTGGAAATAATACCCCTAAATTCCTTTGGCATATTATTCCTCTTAAATGGATATCAACGGTCGGGTAATCCCTGCATTTGTAACAAATACCTAAGTTCCGTTTTCTCTGATTTACTGGACAACATTTTTCCTGCCGCTTGAATTGATTATACCGATGCGAATACCTACTTTGACTTGATAACAGTAATGAACAGGAACCTTTCAAATGGCTGATCTTTCACAATTCCCCATCACCAAACGCTGGCCAGCAGAACACCCAGACCGCATTCAGTTGTATTCTCTGCCCACACCGAACGGCATCAAAGTTTCTGCCGCGCTAGAAGAAATGGGGCTGCCTTACGAGGCTCACCTCGTAAACTTTGCAACAGACGATCAGATGACACCCGAGTTCATTTCGCTTAGTCCAAACAACAAAATTCCTGTAATTATCGACCCAGATGGCCCAGACGGTGAACCGATCGCAATCTTCGAAAGCGGCGCGATCCTTTTGTATCTGGCCGAAAAAACAGGCAAGCTTATGCCCACCGATGCGCGCGCCAAATGGGAAGTCACCCAGTGGCTGATGTTCCAGATGGGCGGCGTTGGCCCCATGCTCGGGCAGCTCGGATTTTTCCACAAATTTGCTGGCAAGCCCTATGAAGACAAGCGTCCCCGTGATCGCTACGTAGACGAAGCAACCCGTTTGTTTGAAGTTATGGAGGCACGTCTAGAAGGCCGCGAGTATTTCGTCGGTGGCGAATACACCATCGCCGATCTAGCCTTGTGGCCATGGGTGCGCGTGATCGATGGCGGTTATAAAGCCGGTGATCTCGTCGGCACAGACGATTTCCCGAATGTCCGCGAGTGGTACAAACGCTGCGAAGCACGCCCCGCGTCACAGATTGGCGTTAATACGCCTGCACGCCACTAAGAAGGAGGAGCGCACCGTGGATGCGGTGCGCTTTCACTCGGCGTCTGCGATGCACAAATCAGCCGTCATGCATTTCCAGCCAGTTCGAACATCGCCTACCCGATGACGTGCAACCAGAATCTATTCACCAGAATTTAGCAATAGCGTCTTCTTGTGAACTACTGGGCATACTTTTGATTGCGCTGCGCGACGTAGAAGCTGGTTAG
>JAGLUD010000082.1 GCA_023134935.1 Paracoccaceae bacterium
TGAACGTGTTAATCGTCATGGCCAAACGCCCAACGAATGGAAAATATACGAATACCCGGGAAAACCTTTTTGCGGTCTCAATTATGATAACCGTAATCAGAATGTAAAACCGAATAAGCTAGGCACGCACACCGTTCACACTATTATTGTGTCACCTATCGACATAATTTCGCAATAACCGTGCGTGTCCCATAACACCAGCACCGACGTCACCAGCTCCACAAACAGTATAAGATACCGATGCGTCAAAGTTTGCCGCAGTTAACGTGTCGTCAAATGAATGCTGTTGCCAATGTTGGCAAAAATCAACAATCCACGCCAATCAACTTACCGAGTTTTGATGCTGACTTTATTCATTTCTGTGTTTCCAGAAAATATTAAAGGGATATTGCATAGTGGCGCGTTGAATTATTGGTGCGTAAGTAATCGTTGGCAATCGCGATTATGATATCTTCCGGATCACCTGACGCTAGCTACACTAGGTGATCCAATTTATAAATTTACCTTATTTACGTTTTACGACGGTAATTTACCGCCAAGAACGTATTCCAACATTTGAACGACTTGCGATGGGTGCTCGGCGACGGCCAATGCAGCCGCATCGACCTCTTTGAGCGGATGTTGGTGCTCTGGTCCGTGCAACACGATCAGCGATTTGCCTAACGCCGAAGCCATACCCGCGTCAAACGCCGCGTTCCACTGCTTGTACTTCTCGCCAAACCGCACAACGACCACATCCGCATCCGCGATCCCCTTGCGGGTACGAATAGCGTTCAACTGCGCGCCCTTACGGTCATGCCAGAACTTGTTTTCCTCGGCACCCATAATAGCAACACCGCAATCATCCGACGCGCCGTGATCTGTAACCGGAGCCGAGAACTGCACATCAAGGCCAGCCTTCGCCACCCCGTCCATGATCTCTTCGCGCCAATTTGTGTGGATTTCACCCGATAGATATACTTTCAATGTCATAGCTTACCCTCTCAAAATTCCGCCAGTGGCTTTGGTGACTTTGGCAATAACCTGCTCGGAAATCGCGTCGATCTCTTTATCTGTCAGCGTGCCAGCTGTCGGCTGAATGCGCACCGAAATCGCCACGGACTTCTTGGCATCGTCCATGTGGAACACGTCAAACAAGTTCACCGCGTCGATCAGCTTTTTGTCCGCGCCATTCGCGGCCTTCAGCAAAGCCTCGACCTCGACACTAGCATCCACAACGAACGCGAAGTCCCGCTCGACCGCTTGGAAATCCGAGATCACCAACGCAGGCCGTGTCTTGGTTTTAGCTTTCGGGAATGGTGCGTTTTCTAGGAACAACGTAAACGCCACAGCTGGACCTTTTACGCCCATCTCGGCCAATACCTTCGGATGCAACTCACCAAACACCGCCAGCGGATTCTTTGGCCCAAGGCTAAGCACAGCCGAGCGCCCCGGATGGAACCAATCTGGTGCATTACGCATCACCATCAAGCGATCAACTGGCGCACCAATGGCAGCCAGTGCAGCCTCGGCATCCGCTTTCGCATCAAACAGGTCAGCCGCTCGCGACGTACCAAATGCGTTGCGCGGAGCTGTCTGCCCAATACGCACACCACAGGCCTGAACGTCTTGGTCTTCTGGCTCGCCACCTGCGAAACCCTGCCCAACTTCGAACAGTGAAACATCCGCAAACCCGCGCGCTTGGTTTTTCGCCGCTGCTTGCAGCAGGCTTGGCAACAACGTCGGGCGCATGTGGCTCATCTCCGAGGAAATCGGATTGCCGAGCATCACGCTGTCAGACCCACCGCCAAACAATTCCGCCGATTTCTTGTCGATGAAACTGTACGTCACGCACTCGTTATACCCCAGCGTCGCAATCGTGCGTCGGACCATACCTTGGCGTTTCTGCATCGGCGTCAAAACCGCTTTCATAACACCAGTAGATGGCCGAGGCATCGGAACGCCGACCAGTTTGGTCAACGATGCAACGCGCGCGATCTCCTCGATCAGATCCGCCTCGCCGTGCACGTCCGGCCGCCAACTTGGTACCGAAACTTCCAGCGTGTAGTCCTTATCATGCGCCTCAAAGCCCAGGTCGGCCAGAATACGCACCTGCTCATCACGCGAGATTTCCATACCAACCAGCGAAACTACCCGCGCAGGGTCAAGCTGATATGCACGACTCGTGTCAGGCGTTTCCCCAGCAACCACAACCTCCGAGGCCTCACCGCCACAAAGGTCAAGCACCAACTGCGTGGCCATCTCCAGCCCGTCGGCTGTGAACGCCGGATCAACGCCGCGCTCGAATCTATATCGCGCATCGGAGTTAATTTTCAGTTTACGCCCAGACATCGCAATCGTGATCGGGTCCCAATA
>JAGLUD010000083.1 GCA_023134935.1 Paracoccaceae bacterium
GTATGAGGGGCTGTTTCGACAGGCGCTCGTTTATAAAGGTCGGAATCGGGATACAGCGTGGTTCTCGATCATCGATTCCGAGTGGCCTGCGCTGGAAAAAGCGTTCAATGCTTGGTTGGGGGACGATAATTTTGACGATTCCGGCAATCAGGTGAAAAAACTGGAAGAATACCGTTAAATAACTGGACGGATCGTCACTTATCTGGATAAATGACGAATATGGACAAAATAGATCGAAATATCGCCAGAATTCTTCAGAAGGACGGTCGCACGCCTAGTGCCGAGATTGCCGAAGCTGTCGGGACTTCTGTTTCCACTGCGAACGAACGGGTTCGTCGGCTTGCCTCCACGGGGAAAATTTCTGCGACTCGCGCGATCCTTGAACCAACCGCTATGGGTGCCGGTCTTTGTGCGTTCATTCTGGTCGATATGGATTACACGGGCGAGTCTGCTGCCAAGGCCCACCTCGCCCAGCGCCCAGAGGTGCTGGAATTGCACCACATCAGCGGTGGGCATTCATATATGGTTAAGGTTCGGGTCGCGGACACCGCAGCGATGCAACGGTTTTTGCAGATGGAATTGAAGCCGTTGAAAGCCGTCATCCACACCGAAACGCTGATCGTGCTGGAAACCGCCAAAGAAACGACGGAGATCCTGATCTCTGACCCGAAAGAATAATGGAAACGCTCCTGACCGGTATAGGTGTTGGCCTAGCGGTCGCTGCACCGGTCGGACCAATCGGCATATTGTGTATTCGTCGGTCTTTGACCGAAGGCCGCGCCACAGGATTGGCAACTGGCCTCGGTGCTGCGAGCGCTGACGCTGTTTACGGCATGATCGCCGCAACCGGTCTTGCGGTTTCCGGTGTTCTGATCAGCCACGCAGACCTGCTGCGCGTTGGAGGGGGTACATTAATTGCCCTCCTAGGCATTCTGTCGCTCCGCGCGTTTTTCCTGAATCGCACAACCTCAGAATTCGTCTCAACCAGCCGTGGCCTTCTAGCAGCATTTCTAACGACTTTCGCCCTGACATTGGGCAACCCGATGACAATATTGGCCTTCGTTGGGTTAATCGCAGGTTTGGGGGCAGCCATCGATAACACGCTGGCCCCGTATCTACTGGTAGTTGGGGTTTTCATCGGCTCGGCTGTTTGGTGGTTGTTTTTGGTGCATGTCGCATTGGCAGTGAAAACCCGCCTCACGCCGGCAGTCACTCGCTGGCTAGATTTGATTTCTGGCAGCGTATTGTTGACTTGGGGTCTGTGGATCGTGTTTGCCTAATTGCCAATCGGATAGGTTTCTGCCATGCCAACCCGATGATTACACGTGAACACACCAAGGGCGACGCGCCCTCTATTGCGAATTATTCGGATTGCGAAAAGTATCGCTATGACCTGACCCGTGTTTGGGACGAGGGCGGCAAGAAGGTAATGTTCTTGATGCTAAACCCTTCGACAGCGACCGAGGTTCAGAACGATCCGACTGTGGAGCGTTGCGAGCGGCGCGCACGCACGCTTGGCTATGGCGCGTTTCGGGTTTGCAATATATTTGCATATCGCGCGACTGATCCGAAGGTTATGCGAGCCGAGGCTGATCCCGTTGGCCCTTTGAACGATGAAACGATCCGTGCAGGTGTTGAATGGGCCGATGATCTGGTCGCCGCTTGGGGTGCGAACGGTGAACATATGGGCCGCGGTGCAGATGTTGAAACGCTGTTGCGTGATCTTTCGATTTCACCCAAACATTTGGGATTAACCAAAGCGGGTCACCCGAAACATCCGCTTTATATCGGGTACAAAGTGCAGCCGGAAAACTGGTGGTAAAAAATCATTTGCGTCGTGAGTGGTTTCCGAGTTAGGGCGAATAAACCACGAGGAGATAAAATGGCTTTTCTTTCGCACCGCCCATGGACCCCGAAAAACACCGAAGAATTCGTTCAGAGCATCGCCTCGCGGACAACAGCCGAGGGATCGGTCGATATCGTTGACCGTATCGAAAAGCTGGCGGTTCGCAATCGGGAAATCCACCAGGCGGAATGCTTCAACCTCGATCCCGCTTCCAATGTGATGAACCCGCGCGCCGAAGCACTGCTGGCGTCTGGATTGGGGTCGTCGCCTTCTCTTGGATATCCGAAGGAGAAATACGAAAACGGTCTGGAGGCGATTGAGGAAATCGAGGCCATGACCGCTGCGCTGGCTGCTGAGGTTTTTCAGGCCGATTACGCCGAAATTCGCGTCCCATCCGGCGCGATCGCCAATCTTTACGCTTTCATGGCGACCTGCAAGCCGGGTGATGCGATTATCGCTCCGCCACCCAGCATTGGCGGGCATGTGACCCATCATGCAGCCGGTTGCGCTGGGCTTTATGGGCTGGAAATTCACGATGCTCCGGTTAATGCAGATGGTTATACTGTTGACGTGGACGCGCTGCGGGAATTGGCCAAAAAGGTTAAACCCAAGTTAATTACCATCGGTGGCAGCCTAAACCTGTTCGCTCACCCTGTCCGCGAAGTTCGGGATATTGCCGATGAAGTTGGCGCGAAGGTACTGTTCGACGCAGCCCATCAATGTGGGATAATTGCAGGCGGCATTTTCGCCAATCCACTGGCCGAGGGTGCGCATTTGATGACGATGAGCACCTACAAAAGCCTCGGCGGGCCAGCGGGCGGGTTGATTGTTAGCAATGACGCCGAGGTTGCCGAGCGGATCGAGGCAATCGCCTTCCCCGGCATGACAGCGAATTTCGACGCTGCGAAATCTGCGGCTTTGGCTGTGACTCTACTGGATTGGCGGGACCACGGGCAGGCGTATGCAGGTAAAATGGTTTCGGTAGCGCAGGCTTTTGCCGCCGCACTGGCCGAAGAGGGCTTACCGGTATACGCCGCAGACAAAGGGTTCACTACTTCGCATCAGTTCGCGATCAAGGCAGCAACCTTAAACGGGGGACAAACCGCCGCACGGAAACTTCGAAAAGCTGGGTTCTTAGCCTGTGGCATTGGTCTGCCGATTGATCCAGTTGACGAGGATATGAATGGCCTGCGGATTGGTACGCCCGAGATTGTTCGTTGGGGTGTGACCGAGGCAGATATACCCGAAATCGCGTCCTTATTGTCGCGCGCGTTGAAATCAAATGCACCAGAAGAAATGGCTTCAGAGGTAGCAAACCTCAGGGGAAAATTCGACTCCCTGCACTACGTTAACCCATAACGAATCTTCTTCCCAAACATATAAAAACCCTCTATACGCGCGCTTGTCGTCATGGGAATCCCTATTGCGACCCTTTTTGTTTTGACGTTGCTGGACGACATCTTGGCATCCGCCGGAACATTAAGGTTTATGAAACTCTTAAATATAAGGAATATATGATGTCGATTACGCCAGAAGAAAAAGAACGCCTGATCAAAGAATTCGCAATCAAAGAGGGTGACACTGGTTCCCCGGAAGTTCAGATTGCAATCCTTTCCAGCCGCATCAAAACCCTGACCGAGCACTTCAAGTCCCACAAAAAGGACAATCACTCGCGTCGCGGTCTACTAACAATGGTTGCGACACGTCGTAAACTGTTGGACTACACACGTTCCAAAGACGAAGCGCGTTACAAGTCGCTTATCGAACGTCTCGGCATTCGCCGCTAAGAATACCAAAGCGCGCCTTCACGGGCGCGTTTTGCGTTACGCCTATATGATATGGGCACGTGGCATCGGCCACATCGCGGGTTTCGTCCATGGGGGATGAACCGCAGATAGGAAAAGAAAATGTTTAAAGAATTCAAACAATCAATCGAATGGGGCGGCGAGACGCTAACCCTTGAGACAGGCAAAATTGCCCGTCAAGCAGACGCATGTGTTATCGCCACTTTGGGTGAAACCAGCGTTCTGTGTGCTGTAGTGTTCGAAAAGAAACCGAAGGTTGGCTTCGACTTCTTCCCACTGACAGTTCACTACCAAGAGAAATACTACGCCGCCGGTAAAATCCCGGGTGGCTTCTTCAAGCGCGAAGCACGTCCTACTGAAAAAGAGACACTGACTTCCCGTCTGATCGACCGTCCAATCCGCCCTCTGTTCGTTCCGGGCTTCAAGCACGAAACTCAGGTTATCTGTACGGTTCTTTCGCACGATCTGGAAAATGACCCAGATGTAGTTGCAATGATCGCGGCATCTGCTGCACTGACACTTTCCGGCGCACCATTCCGCGGCCCAATCGGCTGTGCACGCGTTGGTTTCGTTGATGGTGAATACACATTGAACCCATCCTGCGATGACATGCACAAGCTGCGTGAAAATCCAGAGCAGCGTTTGGACCTTATCATTGCCGGTACTAAAGACGCCGTGATGATGGTTGAATCCGAAGCATA
>JAGLUD010000084.1 GCA_023134935.1 Paracoccaceae bacterium
AAAGGCCGCGGCTGAATTCCTTTCCCATATGCGTAAACGCCACTCCGTTCGGGATTTCACCGATCAACCTGTTGACCAATCCGTTATCGAAACTTGCATATTGACTGCCGGTTCCGCCCCTAGCGGCGCGAACCATCAACCGTGGCATTTCGTGGCCGTAAAATCCCCTGACATCAAAGCCCAAATCCGCGAAGCCGCCGAGATCGAGGAAGAGAAGTTTTATGCAGGTGGTGGTGGCGATGAATGGATCAAAGCGTTAGAGCCGCTTGGCACTGGCGTAGACAAACCGCATCTAACAACCGCCCCGTGGCTGATCATCGTCTTTGCACAACGCCATGGAAAGTTCGCCGATGGCACCAAGTTCAAGAACTATTATGTGCCCGAAAGCGTGGGCATCGCGACTGGTTTCCTTATCGCGGCGCTGCATAACGCGGGTTTGTCTTGCCTGACCCACACCCCAAACCCCATGAAGTTTCTGAACGGGTTGTTAGGCCGCCCAGCTTCGGAGAAACCGGTGATGATTTTGGTAGTTGGCCATGCCGACAAGGACGCCACGGTTCCTTCGGTCGCAAAACTGAAAAAACCGTTAGCAGAAATCCTGACAGTCAAATAACCACAATATCTAACTCAAATCCGTAAACGGATTATACGTGGGCGACCAGACATAGCCGTCAGGGTCAGCGAAATGCGCGGAATATCCGCCCCAGAACACTTCCTCTGGTTCTTGAAGTGGTGTTGCACCCACTTCAATCGCCAGCTTATAAACCGCATCAACCTCAGCCTTGCTCGCGACGTTATGGGCCAAAACTACTCCCGAATACTCGGCCAGACTAACCGGAATACTCGCACTTTTGGCCAACGCCTCCTTGCCATAAAGCGCCAACCACGAGCCTTCCATGATCATGATTGGATGCTCGTCATCCTCAGTCGGATTATGCAGCGGGAACCCTAGACCGTCATGATAAAATTTCAAGGATCGCGCCACATTCGCGACCCCGAGCGTAATCAAGCTGATCTTGTTTTTCATATCACTTGCCCTTCTTGGAACGCCTAATATCCTGCGCGACCCGCGTCTCTTTATGGAACTTCTTATTCCGCGCACGGCTTTCGGCGACGGTTTCAACCGCGTAATCTTCCTCGCGGATCAACTTTTGCCAACGCCCAATCCGTGCCTCGTCCAGCGTTCCGGCCTCGACTGCCGCCAAAATCGCGCAGCCCGGTTCGCTCTCGTGCGCACAATCGTTGAACTTACAGGTCAGCGCCAAATCGGAAATGTCTTCAAACACGGCATCCACAGCGGCGCGCGCATCGACCAGTCGCAAGGCTCGCATCCCCGGTGTGTCGATTAGCCAGCCGCCCGAAACCATCCGGTACATCGATCGTGCGGTGGTCGTGTGCACACCCTTGGCGTCATCTTCACGAATGCCTTTGGTAAGCAATTTCAGCCCAGTCATCGTGTTGGTAATCGTCGATTTTCCAACACCGGACGACCCGACAAGCGCCACCGTTTGCCCAGCGCCACACCACGGTGCCAGATGTTCGACTGTGTCGCCAGCCGTTGCATCGATCGTGACTGTGATCACATTTTGCAACTCGCGCGCCTTATCAAGATACACCGACGGGTCATCGCACATGTCCACTTTGGTCAACACCACAACGGGTTCAACATCCGCCTGATGGGCCAGCGCCACATATCGCTCCAGCCGTGCGATGTTGAAATCCGCGTTGCACGACGACACGATAAACAGCGTGTCGATATTGGCCGCGATAAGTTGTGCGACCGCCTCCAACCCTGCCGAGCCGCGCTTGATCAGGCTTTTGCGTTCCAGAACGCGCTCCACCTGAACGCTATCCCGTTCGGTCAAAACCCAGTCACCTACGGCCATGCCGTGTTCAACCAGATCGCGGTGCATGGGAAGACGGATTGAGCCATCAACCCCCATCGTTTCCAGCGAGTTTCGATGTACTTCGGTGACGCGCAAGGGGCGCATGCCTTCAACTTCCTCGATCGAAAGTTGTGATTGGAAAAAAGCGCCCCATCCCAGATCGGGCAGCGTTAATGTTTCATTGTTCATTATGATT
>JAGLUD010000085.1 GCA_023134935.1 Paracoccaceae bacterium
TACGCATTATATCTTCTCCTTTTCCGGACACGAACTAATGTAATTCACTTTTCACGACGGCATCTTGATTTCAGTCAATTTAGTACGCGACCCCTTACGGGTTTTTTACCACCGTCACATTACCGTTGGTAAAAAATAAAGCCCAAGCGCCAAAAGCAGGAACATACCTATGGAGGTATTGAACCCGCGTCGCCAAAATCCAGAAGTTTCTAATCCCAGGTAATTGTTTAGGATTATCCGTGCCTTCCATCCCGACAGGATCAAAATAGCCACGGCGACGCCGCCTCCCCACTCGACGCTAAAAGTCGCGAGTACCGTTGTGATCGCGCTTAACGCAACAAGAAACACCCATGCTTTTATCAACCCGTCCATTCGTTCACCTTAGCAGATAGATAATTGGGAATAGCAGCACCCAGACCAGATCGATCAAATGCCAAAAGCTGACTCCGGCTTCGACATTGTTGGGCGCAGGTTTCCAAAACAGCAGCGCGAAAACGACGAGTCCAGCGATAACATGCATCGCGTGAAATCCGGTTATTAGGTAGTAAAACGTAAAGAAATCATTCGTTTCAATACCAATCCCATGGCGCGCTTTATCGGCGTATTCGGTGAACTTAATCACCAAAAACACTACGCCTAGCGCAAAAGCACCCACAAGCCACACGCGGGTTTTGGCAACGTTAGTACCTGCATGACGCGACGCTATGGCCGCGAATAGTCCGCTGGTGACAAGCACGAGGGTGTTAAACGCGCCGGCGCTACGGTTCAACATATCTTGGGATTGAGCGAACAGCTCCGGATCGGCTGCGCGTAATACTAGAAACACCAGCAACCCCGCGCCGAATACCAAAAGCTCGCTAACGATCAGCACCCAGATCATTAGTTCTCCGGGCAATTCGTCAAATACGCTATGCGCTGGCGATGTCATGCCCCGCCTGTGATCTGTCGGTAAATCTCTGGTAGGGCACTAGCAAGCTTACTAGCGTCAGACACCACCGAGAACCCGCCATTTCCAAATATCCGAGAGAACCACGCCTGCCCTTTGGCGTCGATAACCACGCCGTGGACCGAATGACCTTTGCGCCGTGCCTCGCGGATAGCCATACGGCTGTCTTCGATCCCGTGACGGCCCTCGTAATGGTCCAGATCGTTGGGTTTACCGTCAGTTATTACCAACAACAAACGTTTGCGATGCGGCCGTTCGGCCAAGTCATCGGATGCGTGCCGTACCGCTGCGCCGAGGCGGGTGTAGAAACCGGGGGTCAGGCCCTCGATCTTGGCCTCGACCTGCGTGCCCATCGTTTCGTCGAAACTTTTGCAGTTCAGCAGATAAACACGGTCGCGGCGCAGCGATGAAAACGTATTGATCGCAAAATCATCTCCGCAAGCATCCAGTCCCCACGCAAGGGCCGAGAGGGCCTCTTTTTCCACGTCGATAACCATGCGGTCGCCAATGGAACTTTCGGTTGAACGTGACGTGTCCATCAGGATCGAAACCGCAAGGTCGCGCTCTTGCGTTCGGGTGGCGCGATAAACCCGGTCGTTGCTTTCACCTGTGGCACGTAGTTCGACCTGCGCGGCAATGGCGGCTTCAATATCCAGTTCGTCGCCGTCTAGCTGGCGCGGTAAAATGATCCGCTTGGGTCGTAGGGCTTCAAATTGTCGTTTGACCGCCCGAATTCGGCGGCGAGCTTCGGGGTCTGTGGAAAATGCAGGGGGGTCTTCGGATGGTTTGGCTTCGCTGGATAGCACACGGCAGTGATCTGGAATATACGCAGCTTTCTTGTGATCCCATTCAGGATAGATATGCGTTCCTGACAGGCGTTCGCGGTCTACGTCTTCGGGTGCGAGATCAAGGTGGAATTTCAGACGTGTCGCGGTTTTTTTCGAGACCTGCCCAAGCGCCAGTTCTTCCTGATCATCAGCAGCTTTCTTGGCGTTATCGTCGTCGTCATCTTCGATCCGGCGGTTCATGTTCAGGCTTTCAACCCAACTGAAAATCGCTTCAAATTTATGCAGGATCAGACTGTCACGCCGCTCCGCTAGATCGGATTCCGAACGCCGGGCTTTCATAATACCTTGGTCCGCTCCTTGTTGGCCGCCCGACTCTTCGGTTTCGGGAATTCGCTCCACTTTCAGCAGGTCTGCTGCGAGTCTAAGGTCGGGCCAAAGCGGGACCGGACGATATGGTCGATATTTTGTCGGGGCTTGCAGATGGGACATATCCGCATCTGGATTGCGGATTATTGAAAGGAATTCGATGGCTTGATTATTGTCAGGCATCGGTCCGCCAAGCAGATGATCTATGGCCGCCTCAACAGCCTTTTCAATGCGGGGCAAAGCTACGGTTGGGCGGGTTTCACGGCAGGCCGCAATAAGCACCGTATGGAAACCGCGTAACCCTGGACATTCGGCAAGCGTTGCGCGGGTCATATCTGTTGCGGCACGAAGCGACTGCAGGTCTGCCTGAAGTGGGTCGGTTTGCACAACCGGTTCAGGCGCATGCGCCGCCGATGCTGTCAGCCAGAAATACAGCGCAGCATTTGCCTCGCGTGCAGGAAAATCCGCGATGCTTTCGGGCAACCGCAAAGCCTCGCCGTCATAAGAAGGCTTGGAAAGCTTCTCGCGGTAAGTGCCCAATGACCGTCGGAAAGATAGCCGGTGATGGGATTCTTGCGGCGGTGTTGCTTTGATCTCGGCTGCAAGCGACCCTCCAAGACCGCGAAAGAACACACCAAGACGCCCTTCGACTTCTTCAAGTCTAACAGCGCTCTCGGTGTGGGTTTCGGGGGCGTGAAGGCGACTGGCATAGCTGTGCCAAATCTTGCCAATCGTTTCTTCAGGCTCCCAAGGTTCTATCGGATGTTCAGCCATAAGTCTTAGCCGTAAATCGCAGCGACCAGATCAAGCAACCCGCGTTTGACGTCTTCGTCGTCGGTTAGCGGTTCGATCATGGCGGCAAGGATTGCACGCTCCACTGGCATGCCTTCGCGGATCAGAATGGCGCAATAGATCACGAGTCGGGTGGAAACCCCCTCCTCCAGATCCTGCCCTTTCAGCGTGCGCAGCTTGTTTGCCAAGCGGACAAGGGATTTAGTCCTGTCAGCGTCTAGGCCGCTTTCCTTAGTGACAATTTCGATTTCCCGATCTTGTGAAGGGAAGTTGAAATCAATCGACAGGAACCTCTGACGGGTCGAGGGCTTCAGAGTTTTCAAGATGTTCTGATAGCCCGGATTATAAGACGCAACGAGCATAAAGCCCGGAGCCGCCTCGATCTCCTCACCGGTTTTCTCTAGCGGCAAAATGCGCCGGTCATCGGTCAAAGGGTGCAACACGACGGTAACATCTTTGCGAGCCTCAACAACTTCGTCGAGGTAACAAATCGCCCCTTCGCGTGCAGCGCGGGTTAGCGGGCCGTCTACCCAGATGGTCTCTCCGCCTTTCAGCAGGAACCGCCCGACCAGATCGGCGGCTGACAAGTCGTCATGACAGGCGACGGTATATAATGGGCGCTCTAGTTTGGCAGCCATATACGATACAAACCGGGTTTTCCCGCAGCCAGTCGGGCCTTTCAGCAGTAATGGGAGATTGTGTTTGAAAGCCATGTCGAAGACGTCACATTCGTCCCCTACAGGGTTGTAGAAGGGGGCCGAAGCCCCCTCCAGATTTGCTTTCGCGTTCATGGATCACTCCTATAAAACATCAAGTTAATCATCTGTCGAGATGATTTCTTTATGGACAACAAGCTGTGCGTAAACGAACAGGATCGCCCCGATCACAACAGCCAAACCTGAACCCCAACGCATGATATAGAACAGCTGCAGACTTTCGGCGACAACCATGAAGTCTTCGCCCAGTACTCTTTGCATATGGGTCTGGATAGTCCCGGCAAAAGTAAGAACGAAAGTCATGAAGGTCATACCGCCGGTCATCAGCCAGAAACTTACCATGTTCATTACCTGATTATACGGATCGCGTCCGCGCAGGATTGGCATGGCATAGGTGATGATCGCAAGATTGACCGAGACATATGCCCCGAAGAACGCCAAGTGACCATGCGCCGCTGTGATCTGTGTGCCGTGGGTATAATAGTTAACCCCGTGCAGCGTATGCAGGAAGCCCCAGACACCAGCGCCAAAGAAGGCAACCGTTGCCGCACCAAGCGACCATAGAAGGGCAGCTTTGTTCGGGTGATCCCGTTTGCCTTTCCAGACCATAACGAAACTGAACGACATCATGGCGAAGAATGGAATGACCTCGAGCGCCGAGAAGATTGACCCGACCCACTGCCAGTAACCGGGTGTACCGATCCAGTAGTAGTGGTGACCCGTTCCAAGGATGCCCGAGAACAGAGCCGTCGCAACGATGACATACAACCATTTTTCGATAACTTCGCGGTCCACACCCGTCAACTTAAGCAACAAGAAGGCGAGGATGGATGCCATTACCAGTTCCCATGTACCCTCAACCCATAGGTGTACAATGTACCACCAGAACATTTTGTCGAGTGACAAATTGGAAGGGTTGTAGAACGAGAAGAGGAACAGCAGTACCAGTCCCCAAAGGCCCAGCAACAACACGTTGGTGATTGCAGTCTTACGACCCTTCAGCACCGTCACGGAAATGTTGTAAAGGAATATGAGTGAAGCAACCACGATGCCCAGTTTGACCCAGACGGGTTGCTCGATAAACTCGCGACCTTCCATGCCCAGGAACCAGTTGCCGTGGAATAGATCAAAGGCATAGGTGAGTACAGCACCCGCCGTTCCAAGCAACAGAATGCCCAGCTGGATATAGGCTAGCAGTGGCGATTGAATTTCACGCTCTGATTCCTCGGGAATAAGGAAGTAGGCCGCGCCGAAGAAGCCAAGCAACAGCCAGATGATCAAAGAGTTAGTGTGGATCATCCGTACAATATTAAATGGCGCAATTTCCGAAAGGAAGTTCGGTTGGACATATATCCAGCCAGCCCAAAGCCCACCCAGAACCTGCACGGCAAATACAGCCATTGCAGCCAGGAAATAGGCATAGGCAACTTTTTGAGTCTTATATTTCATTGTTTTTCTCCGTTCCTTGCCTTAACCCGCGTCATTTGGCGGCCAGCTTTGTGCATCAATTGTGTTTATCCATAGGAAAAACTCGGAAAGATCGCGTACTTGATCATCACTAAGATCGAATTGCGGCATTTGGCGACGCCCTTCGATGCCAGACGGCTGCGATTCCATCCAACCCTGTAGGACTTCAAATGCGCCTTCTGGGTCATCTTGAACACCCCAGCGTGTCATCACATTTACCAGCTCCGGTGCGAAGTAGGCACCCTCACCAAGCAGTGTATGGCAGTTTATGCAGGCATTTTCTTCCCACACGCGCTTACCTCTGGCTACAGCGTCTGTCAGTGTCTCTGAATTTGTAGATGTATTCACAATGTAATTATAACTGTGGACTGACATTGCGACGAAAATCGCGATAAAAAATAGCGATCCGCCATAAAAGACGTTGCGAGCCATGGTTTTTGTCATGACTTCACGCATTTGAACCTCCTGGTTAAGTTGAAACTAAAGGTAACTTGTAGGAAAAAATTATTTTCAACGTGACAATAGTCAAGACATTGAGGTTTTTCGTAATGTTTATTTGCAGCAGGACTCATACAACCTAGGAGGTTATTCCAATGAGAACTGTTTATAAAAATTTTATTTTAGGTGCTGCTGGTTTAGCAATGCCGTTAGCGATTTCCAGCATGGCTGCTCATGCTGAAGGTATGGCGGTGATACCAACACCAGCCCAGCTTAATATCGAAGTTCCAGGCGTTAGTGCCGATACCCCGTTGATGACAGCTGAAGAATACGAAACTGCCAACCAGATCTATTTTGAACGGTGCGCAGGCTGTCACGGTGTTTTACGTAAAGGCGCGACTGGTAAGGCGCTGACGACAGATATTACTCGTGACAACGGTCATGAGTACATGATGGACTTCATCACATACGGCTCCCCCGCCGGTATGCCTAACTGGGGAACTTCCGGTGATCTGACTGAAGAACAAATCGACATGATGGCGCGCTATCTGTTGGTTGAACCAGCTACACCACCTGAGTGGGGCATGGCACAGACTCGCGATTCATGGGATTTGCGTGTTGCACCTGCAGATCGCCCGACCGAAAAGATGAACGATATCGATATCGACAATATCTTCTCGGTTACATTGCGCGATTCAGGTCAAGTTGCCCTGATCGACGGTGGCACATACGAGATCGTATCGATCCTCGATACGGGCTATGCGGTGCACATTACGCGTGTTTCGGCTTCTGGTCGGTACCTGTATGTTATCGCTCGCGATGGCAAAGTCGACATGATCGACATGTGGATGGAAGCACCAAC
>JAGLUD010000086.1 GCA_023134935.1 Paracoccaceae bacterium
ATGCCTTCGCGCTGCAGGTGCCCCGTGACACGCAGCAAGCGACCCGTGATTACCGCACAGCGGAAAGCTTTGTAGATCTTGCGCCAGACAATCACGTTACATATGCCAGTTTCATCCTCAAGCGTGATGAAAATTACCCCCGATGCTGTGCCGGGTCTTTGGCGTGTGATGACAAGGCCAGAGACAACGGTTCTGCCAATTGGGGCCGTCAACAGCTCGCTGTTTGGCAAGAGGCCGGGCATGGAGGGGCGGAGCAATTCCATGGGGTGCGCGCGCAGGCTTAACCGCATGGAGACGTAATCTTCCACCACCTCTTCGCCCAGATTCATTGATGGGAGCGTTACGTCGGGCTCCACAATTCCCTCGCCCTCGATGGGGTCGTTGAACAGGGGTAGCGGGGTTTGTGTTTTGATGGCCTTAACCTGCCAGAGTGCTGCACGGCGGGTTAGGCCCATACTGGCGAAAGCGTCAGCCTCGGCCAGTCGTTCCAGCGGTTTGGGGGCGATGTTGGCACGCAGCCAAAGGCTGTTAGGGTCGGGATAACCGTTGCCGCGGGCGGCGGATATCCATTCGGCATCTTCTTGGCGGAACCCTTTGATTTGTCGAAACCCAAGCCGCAGTGCGAGGCTGCCGTCGGAACGCCGTTCCAATGTGTTATCCCATGCGCTGGCGTTAACGCATATGGGGCGCACCTCGATCCCGTGTTCGCGGGCGTCGCGTACGATTTGGGCGGGGGCGTAAAATCCCATCGGTTGGGAATTGAGCAACCCGCAGGCGAACACCGCTGGGTGGTGGCATTTCAACCAAGCGGAGGCATAGACCAGCAGCGCAAAGCTGGCGGCGTGGCTTTCGGGGAAGCCGTATTCGCCAAACCCTTCGATCTGGCTGAAACAGCGTTCGGCGAATGCGGGTTCGTAACCTTTGGCCAACATGCCGCCGATAAATTTGTCCCTGAACGTGCTGATTGTTCCCATGCGCCGGAACGTAGCGAGCGAGCGGCGTAGGCGGTCGGCGTCCTCGGCTGAAAAATCCGCCGCGACAATCGCGATTTGCATGGCTTGTTCTTGGAACAGCGGCACACCGTGGGTTTTGCCCAGAACCTCGCGCAGTTCTTCGGAGGGGAACTCGACCTTCTCGCGCCCTTGGCGGCGGCGGATATAGGGGTGAACCATGTCGCCCTGAATGGGGCCGGGGCGGATGATGGCAACCTCGATCACGAGGTCATAGAACTCGCGTGGTTTCATACGGGGTAGGAAGTTTAACTGGGCGCGGCTTTCGACTTGAAACACACCAACTGCATCGGCTTGGCAGAGCATCTCGTAGGTTTTCGGTTCCTCTTTGGGCATGTTTTCCAGCGTGTATTGCGGGCCATTGTGCTGCGCGATCAGATCGAAACACTTACGAATGCAGGTCAGCATTCCAAGGCTGAGGACATCGACCTTCAGGATGCCGAGCGTGTCGATATCGTCCTTGTCCCACTCGATCACCGTGCGGTTTTCCATCGCCGCATTTTCGATAGGGCAAAGTTCATCGAGCCGCCCTTTGGTGATAACAAAGCCGCCAACGTGTTGTGAAAGGTGGCGCGGGAAGCCGACGATCTGGTGGATAAGGTGGATGGTTTGAACGAGGCGCTTGTCATCAGGGTTAAGGCCGACCTCGCGGATTTGGTCTTTGTCGATTGGTTTGTTCGACCAGCCCCAGATTTGCCCTGAAAGGGCGGCGACGATGTCTTGGCTTAGGCCCATGACTTTGCCGACTTCGCGAATGGCGGCGCGGCTGCGGAAATGGATGACGGTCGCGCAAATTCCGGCGCGGTGGCGGCCGTATTTCTCGTATATGTGCTGGATGACCTCCTCGCGCCGTTCGTGCTCAAAATCGACGTCGATGTCGGGTGGCTCGCCGCGAGCCTCGGAAATGAAACGCTCGAACACCATCGCGATCGTATCCGGTCCCACTTCGGTAATACCTAGCACATAGCAAATCACCGAGTTCGCTGCCGAGCCGCGCCCTTGGCACAGGATGCCCTTTGATCGGGCGAAGGCGACGATGTCATAGACGGTCAGAAAGTAGGCGGCAAAGCCGAGCTTGTCGATCAACGTCAGTTCTTTGTCGATCTTGGCGCGGGTTTTATCGTCTATGCCGTTTGGAAAGCGGTAGGCCAACCCTTCCTCGGTCAAGCGGATAAGGCGGGCTTGGGGGGGGAGGTCGCCACTGACCTCGTCGGGATATTCATACGAGAGTTCGGACAGGCAAAAGGTGCAACGCCCCGCAATTTCAACCGAGCGCCGGATGGCTGCGGGGTGATCGCTGAACATGCGCATCATATCAGCTGCGGATTTGAGGCGGCGTTCGGAATTTGGCAAAGCGCGACTGCCGATCTGGTCTATCGTGATACCGATCCGCATGCAGGTCAGGATATCCGCCAACTGGCGGCGGCCACCGTGGTGCATCAATACATCACCGGCAGCGACCATCGGCACGGCGGCACGATGCGCCAGCGTTGCCAGCGCGGTGATGCGGGATTTGTCGCGCCCGTCATATCGTGGCGCGGCCCCAAGAAACGTATTGCCAGGAAAGCGGCGCGCGATGGTTTGTATCTGTTGCAGCGCTTCACCCGCACCGCGCTTTAGCGGGTCATTTTGCGGCAACGCGATCAGGATCATACCCTTGCCCCATTCCAGCAAGTCGGCCTGTAACAAATGACATTCGCCTTTTTCCGCCCGCCTTTTTCCAACCGTCAGAAGGCGGGTTAAACGGCTGTAGGCTTCGCGGTCGGTCGGCAAGGCCAGCCATTCCACAACGCTGTCTTGCAGCACCAGTCGGGACCCTACAATCAGGCGTGGCAGGTTCGTATATATCGGCCGTTCTATCGGGTCGTTGGCCCCACGATCCTGTCGGCTGGATGGATCAATTCGCGTTTGCGAACGTATTTTAATAGCATCCTCTGCCTCGCGCTTCAGTTCTTTCAGCGCTGCATACGCCCGAACCACGCCCGCCAACGTATTGCGATCGGTTATGGCTATGGCCTCGAGCCCAAAAGCGGCGGCGCGGGTTACCAGTTCTTCGGGGTGGGATGCGCCTTCTAGGAAGGTGAAATTGCTGGTTGTGCAAAGCTCCGCGTATTTCATGCGAACTCCCCTTGAACAAACCATGCGGGGTTTTGCGGGGTAAAGAACAACCACAACCGCCGCCCCTCACGGGTGTAAATCCGCCAGTA
>JAGLUD010000087.1 GCA_023134935.1 Paracoccaceae bacterium
CACCGGTTTTACCCCTGCGCATGATGCATGGATTTATGCGCGCGCAGGACAGCCTTACAAGAAACACGTTTTGCCCGCGGTTCTTTCGGCTTTTGTCGTTATCGGGGCACTTATCGTTTATTTCAATTCCGGAGCCGTTTGATGCTACGTCGCCTTCACACCGAACAACCTGATAGCTTTGCATTCACTGCTGCTAATCAGACGTGGGCTGAAGCCCAGTTAACCAAGTTTCCAGAAGGCCGTCAGGCCTCGGGTGTTATTCCACTGTTGTGGCGTGCGCAGGAACAGGAAGGCTGGTTGTCCAAACCTGCGATTGAAAGCATCGCCGATATGTTAGGCATGGCCTACATTCGCGTACTCGAAGTTGCTACATTCTACTTCATGTTCCAACTTCAGCCTGTTGGTTTGGTTGCACATATCCAAATTTGTGGAACAACAAGCTGCATGCTTTGCGGTTCGGAAGACCTGATCGGTATTTGCAAAGAGATGATCGCGCCAAACGCACATGAAATTAGTGCAGACGGTAAGTTTAGCTGGGAAGAGGTCGAGTGTTTGGGTGCTTGCACCAACGCGCCTATGGCGCAGATTGGTAAAGATTATTACGAAGATCTTACCGCTGACAAATTCCGTGACCTGCTAAAAGCGTTCGAAAATGGCGAAGTTCCAACACCTGGACCACAGAATGGTCGTTTCGCCGCTGAGCCGCTTGGCGGACTGACAAGTTTGAAAGACAAGAAGGGCGAGGCGGCCAACGGGTCTGTCGCGCTGGCAAATAAGTTCGGGGATACAATCAAACGTATTCAGGGCGATGAAGTGCCGATCATTAAGTAGGAGAGGGAAGTGAGCAACAAATTAGACGAACAAAAGACCCAGACACGATTGGCGTCAATCGTGATTTTGGTGGCGATGTTGGGATGGATGTTGGTTACATTTCTCGGTGGAAAATTTGGTCTTCCGGTGCGCTTCGCGTTTCTGGCAGACTTCGCGGCCATGGGCGCATTTGCCTGGGCGCTGATTGTTTTGTTTAAGGTTTGGCGGCAACGCCAAGAAGGAGAGTAGGATGCTCGACGATAAGGACCGTATATTTACGAACCTTTATGGTATGCATGATCGCAGCCTTGCTGGTGCGCGGGCGCGTGGCCACTGGGATGGGACCGCTGGATATATTCAGAATGGTCGCGACTGGGTTGTCGACCAAGTTAAGGCATCCGGCCTTCGTGGTCGTGGTGGTGCGGGTTTCCCGACTGGCTTGAAATGGTCGTTTATGCCCAAAGAGTCAGACGGCCGTCCGTCTTACCTTGTGGTTAACGCCGATGAATCCGAGCCTGGTACATGTAAAGACCGCGAAATTATGCGTCATGATCCGCATACGTTGATCGAGGGTTGCCTGATCGCCGGTTTCGGAATGGGCGCAAATGCTGGCTACATATATATACGTGGAGAATTCATCCGCGAGCGCGAAGCTTTGCAGGCAGCGATTGACGAATGCTACGACGCTGGATTGCTGGGCAAAAATGCTGCCGGTTCCGGCTGGGATTTCGACCTTTATGTTCATCACGGCGCTGGCGCTTATATATGCGGCGAAGAAACCGCGTTGCTGGAAAGTCTTGAGGGACGCAAGGGCATGCCGCGCATGAAGCCGCCATTCCCTGCGGGCGCTGGTCTGTACGGCGCACCGACGACGGTTAACAACGTTGAATCGATTGCGGTTGTGCCGACAATCCTTAGACGCGGGGCGGACTGGTTTACCTCGATGGGACGTCCAAATAACCACGGTACTAAACTGTTCGGGATTTCGGGACACGTGAACAACCCTTGTGTTGTTGAGGAGTCGATGTCGATCCCGCTAGAAGAGCTGCTCGACAAACATTGCGGCGGTGTTCGTGGTGGCTGGAAGAACCTGAAAGCGGTTATTCCGGGTGGTTCCTCGGTTCCGCTTCTACCTGCCGATATTGCCAAAGAAGCCATCATGGATTTCGATTGGCTGCGCGAGCAACAGTCTGGTCTGGGAACGGCGGCTGTGATCGTCATGGACCAGTCCACCGACGTTATCAAAGCGATCTGGCGTCTGGCTAAATTCTATAAGCACGAAAGCTGCGGTCAGTGTACGCCGTGCCGCGAAGGCACCGGCT
>JAGLUD010000088.1 GCA_023134935.1 Paracoccaceae bacterium
GCGCTCGGCGATGCGGCGGCTTGGCCTATTCAGGGGCTGGTCCGGCATTTCCGTAACGAAATCGAAGACCGGATTAAATATCAGAAAACGGGCCGTGTAAGCTCGATTGCGGCGGAGTAGGACGATGGATAAATGCGAAACTTGTAACTTTTGGCAGTTCTCCGATCACGCAAATGACGGTCAACCCGCTATAGGTTCATGTCGTCGATACGCCCCATCACCAATCTTCGAAGCTAATGAACCGAGCGAATTGAATATAGTTTGGCCCCCGACAGATGCAGATAAATGGTGCGGTGATTTTGTCGAAATTAAACATAAAAACCTAGATCCAATGCCAACAGGTATATTATGACCGACCTCAAAAAAATCATTATCGACGACCAAGAAGTCGAAGTTGATGGCGCGATGACCATCCTACAGGCGGCTGAAGTTGCGGGCATCGAAATTCCGCGTTTCTGTTACCATGAACGTCTGACCATCGCTGGTAACTGCCGCATGTGTCTGGTCGAGGTCGTCGGTGGCCCGCCCAAACCTGCCGCATCTTGTGCGATGCAGGTCCGTGATTTGCGCCTGGGGCCAGAGGGTCAACCGCCTGTTATTAAAACAAAATCGCCGATGGTCAAGAAGGCCCGCGAAGGGGTGATGGAGTTTATGCTTCTGAACCACCCGCTCGATTGCCCGATTTGCGATCAAGGTGGCGAGTGTGATTTGCAGGATCAGGCCATGGCTTACGGCGTTGATTTTTCGCGTAGCCGCGAGGCGAAGCGCTCGGTTGAGGATTTGAACCTCGGGCCGCTCGTTTCAACGACTATGACGCGCTGCATTTCTTGCACACGTTGTGTACGCTTCACTACCGAGGTCGCAGGACTGACCGTGATGGGGCAGACAGGTCGTGGTGAGGATGCGGAGATTGCGACGTATCTGGATTGCACGCTCGACAGTAACCTTCAGGGTAACATTATTGATTTGTGTCCGGTTGGGGCACTGACCTCGAAACCTTACGCTTTTTCTGCCCGTCCTTGGGAGTTGAAGAAAACCGAAACTATTGATGTGATGGACGCGCTTGGCTCCAATATTCGCGTGGATACCAAAGGTCGCGAAGTTATGCGGATTGTTCCGCGCAACCATGATGGCGTGAACGAAGAATGGATTTCGGACAAGACACGCTTCATCTGGGACGGCTTGCGCCGCCAGCGTTTGGACAAACCTTATGTGCGTGTTGACGGGAAACTAACGCCAGCGACTTGGGCTGAGGCCTTTGCTGCGATCAAATCCGCTAGCGAAGGCAAAAAGGTTGTCGCGATTGCGGGCGATCTGGCTTCTACCGAGACGATGTATGCCCTGAAAAACATGATTGACGGAAATGTAGAGTGTCGTGTTGATGGCGCCTATCTGCCGATTGGTGATCGTAGCGGATATGTGGGCACAGCGACGATTGAGGACATCGACAATGCGCAGATGATCCAGTTGATCGGGACTAACCCTCGTACTGAGGCGCCTGTTCTGAACGCTCGCATTCGCAAGGCATGGCTGAATGGCGCAATGATCGGTCTGGTGGGTGAGCAAGCTGACCTAACTTACGAATACGCTTACGTTGGTGATGATCGCTCCGCGTTGCAGGTGTTGGCGGACAAAGAAATTGGCCCAGCCAAAGATATGAACACAGTTGTCATCATCGGGCAGGGCGCTTTGACTGGCAAAGACGGCGAGGCGGTTCTTGAGGCAGCGAAAAAGCTGACCGAGAATACTAATTCGAAGTTTATGGTTCTACACACCGCCGCGGCGCGTGTTGGTGGCATGGACATCGGGTTTGCGACTGAAGGCGGTATGATAAACGCGCTCGATAAAGCCGAGGTGATCTATAACCTTGGTGCTGACGAGTTGGATATCGATGCTGGACCGTTCGTTATTTACCAAGGATCGCATGGTGATCGTGGGGCGCATCGCGCCGATGTGATCTTGCCAGCGGCGGCCTACACCGAAGAATCCGGTATTTTTGTTAACACTGAAGGTCGCCCACAAATGGCGCAACGCGCTGGTTTTGCACCAGGTGATGCGCGCGAAAATTGGGCAATTCTTCGGGCGTTGTCAGCGGAGCTGGGTGAGGCATTGCCTTATAACTCACTCAACGAACTGCGTACTGCGATGTTCACGGAATTCCCGCATCTCGCGGCAATTGACGAAGTTCCAGAGAATGCGTGGAAGGCCGCGAAGCCGAAAAAACTTGGTTCCGGTGCCTTCACTAATGCGGTTACAAACTTCTACCAAACGAACCCGATCGCACGTGCGTCGAGTGTTATGGCAGAGCTAAGTCAACTGGCGGCAAGCCCAAAACCAATGGCGGCGGAGTAACGACATGGAATTTATGATCGATACATTCGGCCTCTACTTCGGGACATTTCTGGTCATTCTGGCCCAATGTCTGCTGGTAGTCGTCCTGATCCTCGTTGCGCTGGCGTTCTTGATGTACGGCGACCGGAAAATCTGGGCGGCTGTGCAGATGCGCAAAGGCCCAAATCAGGTCGGCGCATTCGGCCTGCTGCAATCCTTCGCGGATTTCATCAAGTACATCGCTAAAGAAGTGATCGTGCCGTCTGGCGCTGACAAGATCGTCTTTTTCCTTGCGCCGATGATTACCTTCATCATGGCCGTCGTCGTATGGGCGGTAATTCCGTTCAACGAGGGCTGGGTGGTTTCGAATATCAACGTCGGCATCCTCTATATCTTCGCAATTTCCTCTTTCGAGGTGTACGGCGTGATCATGGGTGGCTGGGCGTCAAATTCAAAGTACGCTTTCCTTGGGGCTTTGCGTTCTGCAGCGCAGATGATCTCATACGAAGTATCGATTGGACTGATAATTGTTGGTGTTCTGATCTCGACAGGTTCGTTAAATCTAACCGACATCGTGCGTGCGCAGGACGGCAACTACGGCCTTCTAAGCTGGTACTGGTTGCCACATTTCCCGATGGTCTGGCTGTTCTTCGTGTCGGCCTTGGCCGAAACTAACCGCCCTCCATTCGATCTGCCTGAGGCGGAGTCGGAACTGGTGGCCGGTTATCAGGTTGAATACTCCTCGACGCCGTTCTTGCTGTACATGATCGGCGAGCTGATGGCGTTGGTGTTCATGACCGCGATGATGACAATTCTGTTCTTTGGTGGCTGGTTGTCGCCGATCCCGGGGTTGCCTGATGGCATCCTGTGGTTCGTTGGCAAAATGCTAGTCTTCTTCTTCCTATTCTCGATGGTCAAAGCACTGGTTCCACGGTTCCGCTATGACCAACTGATGCGCTTAGGGTGGAAAGTATTCCTGCCTTTATCGCTAGGATGGGTCGTTCTTGTAGCTGCGTTCGCGCAATATGGTGTCCCGGGCTATGCTCGCTGGGCTGTGGGGGGCTAAGAGTATGGCTGTAACTCTAAAACGTGTAGTCAATAACTTCCTGCTGAAGGATTTCCTTAGCGGCTTTGCATTGGGAATGAAGTATTTCTTCAAACCTAAATACACTATTAACTATCCGCACGAAAAGGGGCCGCTTAGCCCGCGCTTTCGTGGAGAACACGCGTTGCGCCGTTATCCAAATGGCGAAGAACGCTGCATTGCTTGTAAATTGTGCGAGGCGATTTGCCCTGCACAGGCGATTACGATTGATGCGGAACCGCGCGAGGACGGCAGCCGCCGTACTACACGTTACGACATCGATATGACGAAATGTATCTACTGCGGTTTCTGTCAGGAAGCCTGCCCAGTGGATGCCATCGTTGAAGGCCCGAACTTTGAGTACGCGACCGAAACACGCGAGGAGCTTTTCTATAACAAAGAAAAACTGCTCGACAATGGCGCCCGTTGGGAAGCCGAGATCGCACGTAATATCGAACTGGATGCGCCTTACCGTTAAGGCTAATAACTCCGCTTAAAGCGGGAAGAAGGAAGGGACAGATTATGGTCATAGCGACCTTGTCATTTTACCTATTTGCGTTCACCGCAGTGGCGTCCGCAATTTTCGTGGTGGTTTCACGCAATCCGGTTCACTCGGTATTGTGGTTGATTTTGACGTTCTTCTCGGCGGCGGCTTTGTTCGTGCTGTTGGGGGCAGAATTCATCGCAATGTTGATGCTGATCGTTTACGTCGGTGCGGTTGCAGTGTTGTTCCTGTTTGTCGTTATGATGCTGGACGTGGATTTCGCCGAGTTACGCGGATCTGTTTCGGGTTACCTGCCGTTAGGGTTGGCCATCGGGCTAATCCTGTTGATGGAACTGGGCATTGTCTTTGGCAACTGGATATTTGCGGAGAACGCACCAGCCCTTCGCGCAGCAATAGCGCCCGCGCCTGAAGATACCCACAACACGGTGGCACTGGGTCAGTTGATCTACACCGACTATGTGTTCATGTTTCAGACTGCTGGCCTGATCCTGTTTGTGGCGATGATCGGCGCGATCGTTTTAACCATGCGCCATCGTCCAAACGTGAAACGCCAAAGCATTGTTGAACAAATTTATCGTGATCCGAAGGACGCGTATGAAATGGTCGACGTGAAGCCGGGGCAGGGTATTTAATGAAGATTTTCCTCGCATCATTGTCATTTCTGCTGGCTACGGCCAACGTTTCTTCGGCGTTGAGCGTTCCTGTGGTTGTTTGCAGTGATGATGATGGCACGATCTACGTGGGGGCAAAAGAAGTGCAACCACGAATGTTTTGGTCCTATTTGCGAAAATCCCCAGATTCTGACCCACGCGCGCAAACTGTATTGATGCTGAGTTGCGAAAGTGGAACGCGCGTTAACATTATTAACCGTGGTTTTGTTCAGGACATTCTGGATCAATTGGAGGGCTTTGCAGATAGCCCGAAAACGTACACATTTCAGGACGTCGCCGATATCTTCAACGAAGACGGTATCGAGGCCTGGGTAGAAGAATTCGATAAAAACAGCTGTATTTGCGGCGATGATATAGAGGTAAGAGAATGATAGGTCTTGAACACTATCTAACGGTCGCGGCGGCGCTGTTCGTCATCGGAATTTTCGGCATTTTCCTGAACCGGAAAAACGTCATCATCATCTTGATGTCGGTGGAGCTGATGTTGCTGGCTGTTAATATCAATTTCGTCGCGTTTTCGGCCCATTTGGGCGACATGGTTGGGCAAGTGTTTACCCTGTTCATCCTGACTGTTGCTGCTGCCGAGGCGGCGATTGGCCTCGCGATCCTTGTTGTATTCTTCCGTAACCGTGGCGCGATTGATGTTGAAGACGTCAATGCGATGAAGGGATAAATGATGCCTACGATTGTTCTCTTTGGCCCGCTGCTGGGTGCGCTAATTGCCGGTTTCGGCTGGCGTATGATTGGCGAGAAGAACGCGATGTACCTGACTACGGGACTATTGTTCCTGTCAGCGTTCTTGTCGTGGATCCTGTTCTTTGGTGATTATGACCACGTCCAGACCATCGCGCTGTTCCGCTGGGTTGAAAGTGGCAGCTTATCGGTTGACTGGGCTATCCGGATGGACCGCCTGACGGTTGTGATGTTGGTTGTTGTGACCACGGTTTCCAGCCTCGTTCACCTATATTCGATCGGTTACATGAAGGACGATCCGCAGTGGAAAGAAGGCGAGAGCTACCTTCCGCGTTTCTTCGCCTACCTTTCATTCTTCACCTTCGCGATGCTTATGCTGGTGACGTCCGACAACCTGTTGCAGATGTTCTTTGGCTGGGAGGGTGTGGGCGTTGCCTCGTATCTTCTAATCGGTTTCTACTACCGTAAGCCTTCGGCGAACGCGGCGGCGATGAAAGCGTTTATCGTGAACCGTGTCGGTGATTTCGGCTTCGCGCTTGGCATTTTTGCGATCTACATGATGACCGACAGCATTAATTTTTCGGAAATCTTCACGCAAGGGCACCACCTTGCATCGGTTTCGTTCACGTTCCTTTATATGGATGTGAACGCCGCTGAGGCGATTACTATGCTGCTGTTTATCGGCGCGATGGGTAAATCGGCGCAACTATTTCTGCACACATGGCTTCCCGACGCGATGGAGGGGCCTACACCCGTGTCCGCCCTTATTCACGCCGCGACGATGGTTACGGCCGGCGTGTTCCTAGTGGCGCGGATGTCGCCACTGTTTGAATATGCTCCGGGTACGTTGGCGTTTGTTACTGTGATTGGCGCGAGTACCGCGTTTGTCGCGGCGACTATTGCCTTGGTTCAAAACGACATCAAACGTGTGATTGCCTATTCGACTATGTCCCAGCTTGGCTACATGTTCGCGGCGGCTGGCGTTGGTGTTTATCAGGCGGCAATGTTCCACTTGTTCACACACGCGTTCTTCAAGGCGATGTTGTTCCTTGGCGCAGGTT
>JAGLUD010000089.1 GCA_023134935.1 Paracoccaceae bacterium
CGGATAAACGCTAGTCGTTTTGACAGCGCATCTATGTCTCCGGCCACTTTATCGATCTTTTTGACCTGTCCGGCCAACCAATCGGTGGGAATCCGCCCACCATTGTGCATAAAATTGAACAGTTTCTGGCAGATAACGGCATGTTCGGAGGCGGATATCTTGCGGAAATCCGGCACTTGGCAGGCCTCCCAAAGCTTTCGTACATCGGGACCACCGTCAATTTTATCCTTAATCTCGGGCATAGCCCAAAGCATTTTCAGGGTCGCCAGATCGTCAGCCTCACGTGCGCGTATGAGTTCTTCGTGGTCAGACACTTGTTCCAGACTTCGGACTAGCGCATCCGGCGTGCCAAATTCCAGACGCGAGCTGCGCCATTGCAGTTTCTTAATTGAGGCAAACCGATGGTTTTCAATCGCATCGACCCACTCGGGTTCTAACGATGGTGCCTCTCCGGTAACGCCAAAGGTTCCATCGGTGGTGAAGCGCCCTGCCCGACCCGCTATTTGAGCCAACTCGTTGGGGTGTAAGTACCGGTGCCGTCGCCCGTCGAACTTGGACGTACCGGCCAGCGCCACGTGGTTGATGTCCAGGTTCAACCCCATGCCAATCGCATCCGTTGCCACCAGATAGTCAACGTCACCGTTTTGATAAAGCTCCACCTGCGCATTACGTGTCCGCGGGCTAAGTGCCCCCATCACAACGGCTGCGCCACCCTTTTGACGGCGTATTAGTTCCGCAATCGCGTAAACATTATCAACGGAAAACGCGACGATGGCCGAACGTGGAGGCATCCGGCTGATCTTCTTCTCACCCGAATAGGACAGTTTTGACAGACGGTCACGTCGCATAAATTGCGCCTCGGGGATAAGCGAGGCTATCCGCCCCCGCATGGAATCCGCGCCAAGGAACAATGTTTCAGACAAGCCACGTGCATTCAGCAAACGATCTGTGAAGATATATCCTCGGTCAGGGTCGGCACTCAACTGGATCTCATCCACTGCCAGAAAATCCGCGCCAATGCCAACGGGCATGGCTTCGACAGTACAGACCCAGTATTTGGTACGAGGGGGAACGATGCGTTCCTCACCCGTCACCAAAGCCACTACCGATGGTCCGCGTAACGCCACAATCTTGTCGTAGACCTCACGCGCCAGAAGGCGCAACGGCAAGCCAATCACACCTGTTCTGTGCGCCAGCATACGTTCAATCGCGTAGTGGGTTTTACCCGTGTTGGTCGGGCCTAGAACGGCGGTGATAGTTGGCTGCATATTCAGGACTTAATGTTACAACTCGACACCGTCAATAAGCGGTCGCAAAGCAATTAACGCCTCGTTCACGTTATCGAAGTGGGGGTGAAGGTCGCGCACCATGGTATAGGCCTTATATGCCCCCTTCGGATTGTCGAGTTCCTCGAATATCAAGCCAAGCCCGTTCAACGCCCCGAAATGCCGTGGGTTAAGGATTAACGCTTGCGTAATATCCGAAATCGCCAACGCATATTCGTCCGTCAGATAATAAACCGTGGCCCGTGCATTCCACCCTTCGGCAAACTCAGGCGCGTGGTCAATCAAGGCCGATAGATGCTCGAGCGCTTTGGGGTAATCCTGATCTTCAATCGCAATTTGACCACGCCTCAACAGCAAATCCATCGCTGCCGAACCGGAGTGGACCCAGATATCAATAATCTCCCACTCTATATCGTAGACATTCTCAACGTCGGCGTCGCGCAACTGGCTGAACAATTCATCCAGACGCAGCTCCGTATCCTCAACCACATTGCCTGCATCTGCGGCAGCCATGGTTGCGAAAAACTGCAACGTCAATATCAACAATATATTTGCGAACCGCACTATACACTCCGATTTAAAAACCAATTTCCACCTAACGCAACGATAAGTACGTCATAGGGTTCCATTATAGTCAACTCCACCCTAGGTTACACCAAACATTATAACTTCGGAGACAATTATGAGTGATATTTTGGATACTGCCGTCAGCGCACTAAGCGCCAAGATTGACGGCCAATCCTTTGACGGTTCGGTTAAGTTCGAACTGGTCGACGTTGGTGCCGTCCGCATCGACGAAAATGGTGTGAGCGTTGACGACAGCGATGCCGATTGCACATTGTCTGCCGACGCAGAAGTATTTCAAGCAATCATTGAAGGCGACACAAACCCGACGTCAGCCTTCATGACCGGCAAACTGAAGATTGATGGTGACATGAGCATGGCGCTGAAACTCGCCTCTTTGTTAGCCTGATGGCTACCGCGCCCCTCCATGATCTGCTCGACGTTCCCGTAGGCGGGAAGGCTATTTTTGTGTCTGCCAAAGACGGCACGAAAATCCGTATTGCCTATTGGCAGGGCGGCGATCGCGGAACCGTTTTGTTGCTACCGGGGCGTACTGAATACATCGAAAAATACGGGCGTATGGTTGCGAAGCTGCAATCGCGGAACATGAACGTCGTGGTTATCGATTGGCGTGGTCAAGGCCTATCCCAGCGCCACGACGAGCGGCGGGACCGTGGTTATGTTGAAAGTTTCCAGCATTACCAACAAGATATCGCCGCCGCGATGAACGCACCCGAAATCGTTGCGTTACAAGGGCCAAGAACGTTGTTCTCACATTCTATGGGGGGGTGCATTGCTTTGCGCGCGCTGGTCGACGGACTTGATGTCGAGGCAGCGGTATTCTCTAGCCCTATGTGGGGATTACCCGGACCTGCGGCAGCAAAACACGTTCTAAATGCGGTGAACACACTTGGGCGACCTTTCGGGCAGCACAAGGCTTTAGTGCCAGGAACCAAGCCCACCTATTACGTGACCGTTAATGCTTTCGAGGGGAACGAGTTGACCAATGATGCCGATCATTACGCCATGTTCAAATCGCATCTGGATGCCGAGCCAAACTTGGGCCTTGGTGGACCAACTATTCATTGGGCGGTTGAGGCGATTAAAGAAATGGATGCGCTAATGAAGGCTAGCGTTCCGGATATTCCGGTCCTGACGTTTTTGGGAACACAGGAAATTGTCGTGGATGGCAAAGCGATGAAATCCAGAGCGCTTTCGCTTCCAAATACCCGCTTTGAAGTCATCGAAAACGGCAAACACGAAATCTGGATGGAAACACCAGAAATCCAGGCGCAGGTTTGGGATATCATGGACCAGTTTTTGGACCAGATACTATAATCGCCCACCTTGTATTTCAAGGCAGGCGCTCATTTAACCAATTGAATTCAAGCTTTAATTCAAGCCCAGAACGGCTTGTGTGCTTCGCGCATGGCTTGAGCTTCGGAAACGCCGATATCATTCAGTGCGCTCCAGCTTAGCTTGGCTAGCGAGCGGCGTTGGCTTGCGACGCGAACGCTTTCGATTACCCAAGTCAGGGCCGATGTCGCCGAAATAATACCTGTCGATGTGTGTGCTTTGAAAGTTGCGTTTTGCATGATGCCCTCCATTGGGTTTCGTTATGGGTTCGTTAGTTCCTATCAGGAATGTTGATTTATATCTCACAGTATGATCTATAAGTATAACGAATGTTTATCATGCAACTCATCACGGATATTGATATGCCAAGAAACCTCGATATGACCGCCCTTCGGGCTTTTGTTACTGTTGCTGAAACCGGCGGCGTCACCCGCGCTGCGGGACAACTTCACCTAACGCAGTCGGCGGTTTCAATGCAGGTAAAACGGTTGGAAGACTCCATCGGCCAACGCCTTCTGGAACGCGCCGGCCGCGGCGTAGCCTTGACAGCGCACGGTGAACAAATGCTGGGATATGGTCGCAGAATACTATCGTTGAACGACGAGGTTTGGGCGCGGATGACGGATCAGGCTTACAAGGGCGAGATCACTTTGGGCGTGCCCTCGGATATCATATATCCCTATATTCCCACGGTATTACAACGGTTTGCGGCGGAATACCCGCGCATCAAGGTTAATCTGCTCTCCTCTTATACCAACCGACTGAAACGCCAACTGCTTCGGGGCGAGGTTGATATGATCCTCACCACGGAAACCGAAATCGACAGCGGAGGCGAGACCTTGCAACGTGCGCAGATGTTGTGGGTAGGGTCACCAGGTGGAACGCGCTGGAAGGCCCGCCCTGCCCGTCTGGCATTCGAGCATGATTGTGCCTTTCGTGGTCGCGCCCAACGTGCCCTGGACGAGGCCGGAATTCTTTGGGAAATGGCCGTAGAATCAGATTCGATCCGCACAGTCGAGGCATCGGTTTCTGCCGATTTGGCGATTCATGCCGCGTTGGAAGGAACAGTTGATCATCACCTAGAGGTCATCCCGCACAATGGAGCATTACCCGATTTACCGGTGTTCAACATCAACATGTATATCGCCTCCGGCCCACAACTCGCGCTGGCCGAGCGGCTGGCGAATCTGGTGCGGCAGGCTTACGGATCTGCGATGTTGAAAGCGGCGGAATAGACGTTAACCTTTAAGCTAAATCGCGATTTTTTCGTATGCACAACGCGTACACAACACGT
>JAGLUD010000009.1 GCA_023134935.1 Paracoccaceae bacterium
CAGCCTCGGTGGTGAACATGCCACCTTTCCAGCCCCAGTAGCACCACGTGCCCACAAGACGGTCGAAGACTTGCGCAGCGGTGGTCTCACCTACATAACGCTCATTCTCGGGCAGCTTGGCCAGTGCGGTCTCGTCCGGTACGGACGGGCGCAAGAATTCAGGAATACCCTTTTCCTTAACCGTCTTCACAGCAGCAGGTACACCAGCCTTGCGGAAATACTTCTGGGCAATCACGTCGGACGCCACTTGGCTCCAGCCGACAGGAATTTCCATGTTTTCCAGCGCAAACACGATCGAACCATCAGGATTCCTGATCTCCGATGATGTCATCTTAAATTCAATTTCGCCGTAGGCACCTGTTTTTACTTTGGTAAACTTCCGCTCGATCTTCATACTAGCCCTCGTATTGACGCGACCTCTGATTGAACAAGAGGCCTTTGATTTTATACTCGCCACAATCGACTAGGTATTCGCACCTTAAGTTTGCAACTAAGCAACCTTTGCTGGATTTCTCTTTACCCTGCCGACACACTACATATTGTGGTTGATATTCCTATGTCATCTAATTGGGGTATTTCCCCCCGCATCGTCAACGGATTTATTTTTATTTTTTATAGAAAAATTTGTTGACTAAAGTCTGTAACAAACTCGTGAGGGGAGTCGCGCAACCTCTGGATAATTTTGTTACAAAATCGCGTCGTTATATGCAGAAAATCTGATATAAATAATAACAAGGCTTTTCAATTGTTTTAACTCGATCTTTGTCGCGTAGGGTTAAGGTATACAATTGTTCACATTCTGCAGAATCACCGTGACCCCATTTATCCGCGTTTTTGCCTAAGATATTTTTGTGAAAGAACAGGTAGTTCCTGTAATTTCCAGAATCGCACCAACACCAATCGAAATTGGCTTCGTGCAGTAATCCCAATTTCTGAAAAATATTGGTCGGGGCGAGAGGATTCGAACCTCCGACCTACGGTACCCAAAACCGTCGCGCTACCAGGCTGCGCTACGCCCCGACTAATGTGGTTCATCTACAATGTAGAATCCCCGAAGGAAAGCGAAAAATCAGTCACAAGCCCAGATAACTTCAGGCCCGGATATAGAGGGGTGCCGAACCTCTGATCCAACGGCAATTTCAAGGGTTCTGGCCAACCCACCATTGATCTCGAAGACATACTGAATGTCATTTCCGCCAAATATCGTGGTTTCATCTAGCGGGATCGCATTTTCGTGTACATGCTGCACAACGCCTTGCGCGTCTATGAACACCATATCCAACGGAATCAGCGTATTTCGCATCCAGAACCGCATCGGCTGCGGATCCGGGTATACAAACAACATCCCCGCAAACATCCCCATCGATTCACGGTTCATCAGACCCAACGCCCGCAATTCAGGCGAATCGACCACTTCGGTTGTAAAACGAACGGAACTGTTGTCGGAACGAATATCGATCTTGTCCGGCGCGCACTCGGTTGCGCCGTGGGCCGATGTCAGCCCAAGCAACAAAACCATAGTTGTAAGGAAACGCAGTATATCAGCTGCCTTTTTGGATCACGTGATCCCAGGACTGAACTTCACCCGCCATTTTGCCACGAGCACCTGCGATAATGCGAACAGAAATCGCCTCGCCAGGTTGCAAATCAGACAATCCATAGTGCCGCAGAATTTCCACATGCAAAAAGATGTCGTCTTCGCTGCCAAAAACATTCGCAAAACCAAAACCTTTGGCCTTGTCGAACCATTTGACCCGTGCCGGTAGAAACGGGATGTCATCCGCAACATCGGGAATGCTTGGCGTATCCTCCGATTCGGTTTCAACAACCTCGTTTTCAGGCGCATCGATTTCATGAATCACCGACGCTTGGCGACCACGATCGGTGACTTGCACCTCGATCAAAATACGCGCGCCTTCAGCGACCGAACTTCGTCCAAAATTTCGTAAAACATTAGCGTGCAGAAGGATGTCCCCCTCATCATCGTCACACACGACGAATCCGAAGCCCTTTGTTGCATCAAACCACTTGACCTGCCCCTTGATCATCCTACTGACTTCTCTCTCTTCTTCGTGCATCCGATAATATTCGGTAACGCATCGGCCCTTGTTAAACTGCCTTACGGGTAAAACTAACAGCAAGATTACTATCTAGTAAATAGACGGATAAGACAAGCGATCATACGGCGTTTACGTTTTTCATTGAAGGCCCACCAGAGCGGGAATTCCACGCTGATATGCAACCCATACGTGCTCTATGGTTGCAAACGGTCTATTTTCCACACCCCCTGCGCCGCATCCCGCGACCAGCGAAACCTGTCGTGCAAACGGTGTTGCCCGTCGGCCCAGAACTCTATTTCCGTCGGAATGATCCGATACCCGCCCCAAAACGGTGGCCGATCCGGATGCAACCCTTTGGAGGCCGTAATCTTAGCAACTTCCGCCAGCAGTTCCCCACGCGAACGAAGCGGTTGTGACTGCTTGGACGCCCACGCCCCCAACCTACTAGGCAATGATCGCGACGCGTAATATGCATCCGCCTTGTCGCCAGCCTCGCGCTCAACCACACCGCGCACCCTGATTTGGCGGCGCAAGGATTTCCAGTGCATCACAAAGGCAGCTTTACCGCAGTGATCGATTTCACCTGCTTTGGCACTGCCATAGTTGGTGTAAAAGACAAACGCCCCGTCCTCTATGTCCTTCAACAGAACCATCCGTGCATTTGGCATACCGTCTTCGTCCACAGTAGACAGCGCAATGGCGTTTGGATCGTTTGGTTCGGCGCTTTCAGCCTCAGCCAACCAATCGCGTGCTATCTGAAACGGGTCATCGCCCGCAAATATACCGGTTCTCTTCGAATTTTCCTGCATTACGCCCTCAATCGGTTCAACAATCTTGATGCATCTGTTTCAATAGCTTAAACCAGCGAAATAAATCTATGACAAGGGACATACCGATGGGTGCAGGACTTATGCAAGGCAAGCGCGGCCTGATTATGGGCGTCGCGAACAACAAATCAATCGCATGGGGCATTGCACAAGCATGC
>JAGLUD010000090.1 GCA_023134935.1 Paracoccaceae bacterium
CAACAGGTTTTCGCCGAAGGCTTTGGAGATGTTTTCAACCTCGATCACCTTGTTGCCAAGGCGGGGGCCGTTGGGGATGATGATCTGGGCGCGGCCCATTTTTTCGCGCTCGGACTCGTTGGCTTTTTCGTTGTAGGAATTGATACGGGCCTTGGATTTGGCTTGGCGCGCTTTGGGGGATTGGCGCATCCATTCCAGCTCGCGTTCCAGCGTTTTTTGCTTGGATTTATCTTCGCGGGCTTCCTGTTGAAGGCGTTTTGCTTTCTGTTCCAGCCATGCGGAATAGTTGCCCTCGTACGGCATTCCGCGGCCTCGGTCGAGTTCCAGAATCCAGCTTGTGATGTCATCTAGGAAATACCGGTCGTGGGTCACACAAAGGATTGTTCCTTTGTATTCAATTAGATGGCGCTGAAGCCAGCCGATGGTTTCGGCGTCGAGGTGGTTGGTCGGCTCATCGAGGAGCAGCATATCGGGGGCTTCGAGCAGTAGTTTGCAAAGCGCGACGCGGCGGAGTTCGCCGCCCGATAGGGTCGAGATGTCGGCGTCGTCTGGTGGGCAACCGAGGGCCTCCATTGCGACGTCGATCTGGCTGTCGAGATCCCAGAGGTCTTCGGCATCAATGGCGTCTTGAAGGACGGTCATTTCCTCCATCAGCTCGTCGGTGTAGTTATCGGCGAGCTCCATGGCGATGGTGTTGAAACGGTCAACCTTGGCCTTTTTCTCGGCCACGCCCAGCATGACGTTATCGCGAACGCTTAGGGTTTCGTCGAGCTTGGGTTCTTGCGGCAGGTAGCCAACGCGTGCGCCTTTGGCGGACCATGCTTCGCCGGTGAAGTCTTTGTCCATGCCGGCCATGATTTTCATCAGCGTCGATTTACCGGCGCCGTTGTTGCCGACCACACCGATTTTCACGCCCGGCAAGAAGGAAAGGTGGATGTCTTCGAACAGTTTTTTGCCGCCCGGATAGGTCTTGGAGACCCCTTCCATATGGTAAACGTATTGATAAGAAGCCATGGTGCCACCCTTTGAATGAAATTCGTTTGAGGCGTTTTATCCAAACGCGCGGGTCGGGGCAATGCATAAGCGTTGACAGGCGCGATTTGTGCGGGGAAAAGGGTGGGATGTTAGGATTTCCGAAAGCTATTGATGGTATGCGGGTTGGTCTGCTGGGCGGCTCGTTCGATCCGCCGCACGCGGGGCATGTGCATATTACGCGGCAAGCGCTGCGGCGGTTTGGGCTGGATCGAGTTTGGTGGCTGGTTAGCCCGGGCAATCCGTTGAAGACGGATGGGCCTGCGCCGATGGCGCGGCGGATGGCGGCGTGTCGGGAAATTATGCAGCATCCGAAGGTTGAAGTGACGGATATTGAGGTGCAGTTGGAGACGCGATTTACGGCGGATACGATTGAACGTCTGCAAGGCGTGTATCCGAGTGTGAATTTTGTCTGGCTGATGGGCGCAGATAATCTGGCGAACGTTCATAAATGGGAACGTTGGGAATGGATTTTCGAGAATGTACCGATTGGGGTTACTTCGCGGCCTGAGGAACACCTTAAGGCGGCGGGATCGAAGGCGGCGATGAAATATCGTGCGGCGCGATTGTCTGTATCAAATGCGAAACTTTTGCCATTTCAAAAGCCGCCGGCATGGTGTCTGTTGGATGGACCTGTTGTTGATATTTCTTCTACCGAGATTCGCGAAAGCGGAGATTGGGCAAAATAGTGATTTTTGATGGATCGTAGACATTTTCTAGCGTCGGTTGCGGCGCTGCCGAGTTTGGCATGGGCTAGCCCGCCGAGCACGGCAACGCGGCCGGTTTTACGTAACGCGGTGGCTTTGAAGGGGCTGGCGTTATCGTCCGCGCGACTGCTGGATCCGGCGTTATCGAATATTACTGGATATGCATTTTTTGATGTGGAAACGGGCGAGATGCTCGATTCCTATCAACCGGATTTGGCGTTGCCGCCTGCCTCGGTCACCAAGACGATAACGGCGATCTATGCGCGGCATGTTTTGGGCCCGGATTATCGGTTTGTAACGCGGTTGTTTGCAACGGGGCCGATTGTGGATGGCCTTGTTCAAGGCGATTTATATTTGGTGGGCGGCGGTGATCCGGCGCTGGACACGGATGAGCTTGCGGAACTGGCGAAAGCTGCGGTTTCGGCTGGTGTTCGCGGGGTTACGGGTCGGTTTTTCGTCGATGGGTCGGGGTTGCCGGAAATTAGCGAAATTGACCCGAGCCAGCCCGATTATCTGGGGTATAACCCGTCGATAAGCGGGCTGAATTTGAATTTCAACCGTGTGTATTTCGAATGGAAACAGACTTCTGCCGGATATGATTTATCCCTGGATGCGCGCGGAATTCATAACAAGCCGCTGGTTCGGTGGATGGATATCAGCGCTGAAAACCGGGGCGCGCCGGTATTTAAACACACTTTGGCGAACGGGCACGATCGCTGGTCTGTGGCGCAATCCGCATTAGGAAACGGCGGTGGACGCTGGTTGCCCGTGCGCCAGCCAGCCGATTATGTTGGAGAGGTTTTTCAAACTTTGGCGGCGGTTGCAGGTCTTAAGTTGCCCGCACACAAGCATGGTAAGGTGCCCTCAAATGCCAGTGAGTTTGCGCGATTTGAGAGCAACCATATGGATGAGGTTCTGCGATGGGTGTTGAAGTATTCCAATAACTTAACTGCAGAATGCATTGGGTTAACGGCCTCGCAAAAACTAGGTGGGCGGCCATTAACTTTGGCCTCGTCCGCGGGTGCAATGGGGCGTTGGGCGCAGTCCAAATTAGGGGTTTCAGGGGTGAACTTTAGAAATCATTCGGGCCTTACTGACCAGTCGCGTGTTAGCGCTGCGCAGATGGCGGAGATGTTGGCGCATTCGCGAAGTCAGGCGGGTTTGAACGGGCTTTTGAAGCCCTTCAATCTGGTGGATCGCAGCGGAAACTCGATGAACGTTGGTGACGTGAGCGTACGTGCGAAAACTGGAACATTGAATTTTACGCGCGGATTGGCAGGCTATCTGGAAAAGGGCGGCCGTAAGTACAGTTTTGCGATTCTATCCGCAGATCTGTCGGCGCGAGCGAACATCCCCTTGGCGCAGCGCGAACGCCCTCGTGGGGCAAAAACGTGGGGCGGGAAGGCTAAACGGCAAGAACAGGCGTTGCTGCGCCATTGGCTGGAGATGGTTTCCTAGGGACTGGCAGCTATTCCGCCACCCGCGAAACGCTCGATCTTTTGGGTGACTTCAAGGTCCAATAGGGCCGACATGACATCTTGAGCAGGGCGCAATGTTTGGCGAACGAGAATGTCCTCTTGCACGGGTGCCGAGCTGATTAGCGACATTAATGTTCTTGATAGGGTTTTGTCTGGTCGCTTTGCCTTCGGGCGCGCCGCAGGAATTTTCGGCGGGGTTTGTGGGGGCGTCGCGAGGGCTTCGATTATGTCAGCGGCGCAGCGAACGAGCGTGGCGCCGTCGCGGATCAGCATGTTGCATCCAGCGGCGCGACCGTCCATCGGATTGCCGGGAACGGCCATGACTTCGCGACCTTGGTCGAGGGCGTTTTTTGCTGTGATCAGGCTGCCGGATTTGCTTGCGCCCTCCACCACCAAAACGGCTTGGGAGAGGCCGGATATGATGCGATTTCGGCGTGGAAAATGACGAGCCTGCGGTTGCAACCCGATGGGCATCTCGGAGACACGTAACCCGTTTTCCAGTATGTCTTGTGCCAAGGCACTGTTTTCTCTGGGGTAAATGGTGTCTACGCCACCTGCAAGAACGGCGATTGTGCCGCCGCCTAAAGCGGCCTTGTGGGCTTCAGCGTCGATGCCGCGGGCTAGGCCGGACACGATTACATACCCTTCGGATGACAAGTCTTGCGACAGTTTGTAGGCCATTCGGCGGCCTAAGGATGACGAATTTCGTGCGCCCACGAATGCGACGCTTGTCCGATGGGTGATCGACGGGTCGCCGAGGGCCCACAGCACAGGCGGTGGGTCTTGGATTGTCGCCAATTTTGGTGGGTAGTTCGCGGCCCCAAGGAACAGTAATTTGGCACCAACTTTTTGGCCTGCGGCATACTCGATTTCAGCGGAATCGCGGGACATAGACTGGTAGTTGGCAACACCGGATGTGGCCGCGATACTTGGCAAGAAATCCAATGCGGCAGCGACACTGCCGTGTTCGCGAACCAGCCGGATAAAGGTGACCGGACCGACGCGGCGCGACCTGTAAAGACGCAACCAATCGAGCTCATCTGTATGCGTAACGGGCAGGGCCGAATGTGGAATTTTGGCGGAGCGGAGGGGATTCGCGGACATGGTGTACCTTTCTGATTCCCTCCATGGTG
>JAGLUD010000091.1 GCA_023134935.1 Paracoccaceae bacterium
GCGGCCGCGGAGCTGTTTGATGTGACCTACAACCCTGAGGATCGCCCGATGAATCGCGCCGAGATGCGAGCGGCGTTGGAAAGCTATGACGCGGTGCTGGCGACGGTTACGGATGATGTAAAAGAGGGGACGTTTACGAATTTGAAACCTATGGCGCGGATACTCGCGAATTATGGAGTCGGTTTCAGCCATATTGACGTTGAGGGAGCACGCGCGGCAGGGATAACGGTTACGAATACACCAGATGTTTTGAACGATTGCACGGCTGATCTGGCCATGACGTTGCTGATGATGGCAGCACGTCGTGCCGGAGAAGGTGAGCGCGAGGTTCGGGCTGGAAAATGGACGGGATGGCGGCCTACGCATATGATTGGCACTAGTGTGACGGGCAAAACGCTGGGAATTATCGGGTTTGGGCGCATTGGGCAGGCGATGGCACGGCGTGCGCATTTTGGGTTCGGGATGAAGATATTGGTGCAAAGCCGATCGCCAGTTGATCCGGCGGTTTTGGCTGAAACGGGGGCTGTGCAGATTGAAACGGTTGAGGATTTGCTACCTCAGTGCGATTTTATATCGCTGCATTGCCCAGGCGGGGACGCAAACAAGCATCTGATTAATGCGCATCGATTGGCGTTGATGAAACCGACGGCAACTCTGGTGAACACCGCACGGGGCGAAGTCGTTGACGAGGCCGCTTTGGTGGATGCCTTGAAAAACGGTGTTATTGCAGGTGCTGGTTTGGATGTTTTCGAGGCTGAGCCAACCGTTCATCCCGAGCTTCTGGAATGTGAAAACGCAGTGCTGTTACCGCACATGGGATCGTCAACGCGCGAAACTCGGGTTGGAATGGGGATGCGGGCGCTCAAAAATATCCAACAATTTTTCGATGGAGTCGAGCCGGATGACAAGGTGAATTAACTTATTCGAGGCAAATTCCCTGCAACGTGACCCAGTCTTGATCTCGCAGCAGCGGCTGGTCGGATGAAACGAATTCGGCAGATTCGCTGAGTTCGGGTTGGTTGATTATGTCTTTCGCGGCTTCTGCAAGTCGTTCATCTGACAGTTTTCCCGAGGTGATATATTCGAACAATTCCCGCGGCGAACTGGATTCGAACAGCTGATTCATGGTGGATTCGCTTTGGGCAGATAAATTGGTTGTTAGTTGCACTAATTCGTTGGGTGCTTGCATGGCTTGCAGAGCGTCACCGCCAACTACGACGACCCCGCCGGGGAATGCGTTTGCTTGTGGCTGGTTTCTTGAAATTATCAATAACGTGCGTCCATCTGGGAAGACGCGAGACTGGAATAGTTCGCGGGCGGCGTCAGCGCGGGGTTCCCTGCATATGTCGGCGTTGAGCGCCGCCAGCATATCGGTTCCCAGTTTTCGGGCGCTCTCGTGGCCTGTCATACGAACCGCTTGGCTTCGTAAAACTGATGGTGCGGTATAGATAATTGCGGCGGTTACAGTCAAAACGAAAGCGAGAAATATCCAACGCAACCAAGGCGTTCGACGGATTACCGCTGTCGCTGCGCGTGAGACTTGTGCAATCGCTTCGACCATTTCTGCGTCGTCTATCTCAAGGGTTTCGAAACCTTCGGTGTCGGGCGTGTAGACGGCTTTGGTGCCATCTCTGGACAGCAGTGCAGTTGCCGCCATTGCCCAATGGCAAAGTGGTTTTTCATCCAGATCGGACAGAACCAATGTGGCATTTCCAAAGGATACGACCACCTCACGCGGTGGCTGGTCAGGGCTTTCGCGCCATTGGCCCAAGGCCTCCAGGCGAGTGTACTTATCTATGGCTGTCATTCAATAAATGCCTGTAAATTTTTGCCATTCATACGGGTAATTCTGCGCTTTTGGCAATGCTACTGCGGAAGTTTATAGCCTTGCTCCTTAAGTATTTTTCGGAGCTCCAGTTTGGAAATCTTGCCAGTGGCTGTGTGTGGCAGCTCGCCCATGAAAATTACGTCGTCGGGGATTTGCCATTTGGCAAAGTTCTGGGCGACTAGGTCTAGAATTTCTTGTGGATCAGGCTTTTTACCCGCCATGGCCACGATAACGAGGATTGGGCGTTCGTCCCATTTGGGGTGAGGAATGCCGATTGCAGCCGCCTCGGCAACGTCTGCATGTGCGACGGCGGCGTTCTCTAGCGAGATCGACGAAATCCACTCGCCGCCTGATTTTATTACATCTTTGGACCGGTCCGTGATGCGGATATAGCCGTTTTCATCAATTGTAGCGACGTCGCCAGTGTCGAACCAGCCGTCTTTATCGACGGCGTCAGTGTCCTGTTTTAGATATCGTTGCACCACAGCGGCCCCTTTGGACCAGAGTTTGCCGGGGGTGTGGCCATCCCACGGCAGCTCGGTGCCCGCGTCATCGGTAATTCTTAGGTCCACCGTAAAGGGTGGGTGGCCGGTGGTGCCTTGGGCATCTAGCCGGCCAGCCTCGTCGAGGGCGGTTACTTCGGGTTTGAACGTGCAAACAGTCCCGAGAGGCGACATTTCTGTCATACCCCACGCGTGCAATACCTGCACGTCGTAGTCGTTCTGGAATGTTTCGATCACCGCGCGGGGGCAGGAGGCGCCGCCGATTATCACGCGCTCTAATGTCGGGAGTCTCAGGTTGTTGCTTTGCAAATGTTGCAGCATCAACATCCAGATTGTCGGGACAGCGGCGGTGAAAGTGACGCCAAATTCGAGCATTTCGTACAGACCTTCGGATGTCATGTCGCGGCCCGGCATGACCATGCTGCAACCTACCATCGGGGCGGTGTATCCGATGGACCATCCGTTGGCATGAAACAAGGGAACCACGGGCATAACTACATCATTTGAGGACAGACCAAGCATATCGGGGGCAGAACTTGCCAAAGCATGCAGAGTGTTCGATCTGTGGGTATAAACCACGCCTTTTGGATCACCAGTTGTTCCGGAAGTGTAACAAATTCCGCAAGGGGCGGTTTCCTCTACTTCCACCCAATCGAAGTTTCCGTCTTGTTTTTCGAGTAATTCTTCATAACAGAGTAGATCGGGAATTGAGCTGTCCGGCATGTGTTCCCTATCAGTCATGACGATGACTGTTTCGACGGTTTCTAATCTGTCCCAGACATTTTCAATGATTGGAACAAGGTCGAAATCGATCATCAGGAAGCGGTCTTCGGCGTGGTTGATAATATAGACAAGTTGGTCTGCGAACAGGCGTGGATTTAGCGTGTGGTTCACGGCACCCGTACCGGGGATGCCGTACCAGACTTCGAAGTGTCGTGCGGTGTTCCAGGCCATTACGCCGATAGTATCGCCTGGCTGGATGCCCATCGAAACGAGTGCCTGTGACAACTTTTTGGCTTGGCGGTGGATGTTTGACCAGTTCGTTTGCGTAATCGGGCCTTCGACTGAACGGCTGATGACTTTACGGTTCGGATGATATTTCGCGGCATGATCTAGGATTTTACCCACTGTAAGGGGGAATTCCTGCATAACTACTGTCATTTACATGGCTCCTGCGATGGTTTTGAAAAACTTCACGGGAGGTTAGCATCGGTTTTAGCTTTGGGGAAGGCATTCCCCCACATAGGCGGGGGAATGCATTACTTTAGTTGTTGGTGGAGTTTTCCATGGTCGAGTGATCCATGGTGGCACCGTTCATATTTGAGTGATCCATGTTCATATTCATGTTGCCTTGACGCTCGTTATCAACTGGAACTTCAATTGTCAGCTCGCCGGATTTTTCGAAAATCAATGTTAGCGTGATCACGTCACCATGAAGCATTGGGCGTGTTAGCGCCATTAGCATGATGTGCAAGCTGCCTCGTTCAAGGATGGTTGCTCCGCCAGCAATAATCTCGAATCCGCCTTCGACTTCGCGCATTTTGGCGACGCCGTCTTCCATAATATGCGTATGAAGTTCAGGCATCATGGCCACATCGGTACGAACTGCGATTAATCTGTCGTCAACGTCGCCCATGTTCATAATGTGCATGAATGCAGCGCCGGACTTTGCGATAGGGCTGGCTGCGCGTGCATACGCATCTTCGATATGTATATCTTGTGCTTGTGCCGCTCCGAGCGAAATTAGCATGGAAATGGCGATAGTTGCGAGTGTTTTAAGAGTCATTTTGACCTCCGGTAGGTTGTAGATAATATATGGTTTAATATTAAACTACTAACGGAGGCGCTCGTGCATTTGCCGATGTAAACGAGCGTGTCAACCATGACACTGTGGCCATCTGTAACGTGATGCGTGTCAGGCTAATTGGAGTTGGTGTGAAATGGTCAGCGGCCACTTGTGCATCTAATGAGATGAGGCAGCAATCCGCACATTTGTGTTCAACCGGAACCGGTTCACCGTTAGCGCCTAGAATGATGTCGTGCGTGCCATCCGGCGAGCAAATCGTGATCGATTGGCCACCAGCCATGCGGCCCTGACTGTAAGCAGCACCAGAAGTACTGCTGAACAGGCCGATCGTAATCAGAAAGGCAATTATCAGGCGTTGAAAGCTCATGAGCGTAA
>JAGLUD010000092.1 GCA_023134935.1 Paracoccaceae bacterium
CGATTATACTGATCCGACGCCAACGCCCCCATCCCGTCAGCACCCTTATAAACGATCGCACCCGAAGGCCGCGCCGCATTGTCCAGCAACGCCTTTGACCATTTCGACGCCGAATTGTGCACGTCCAGCGCCGAAGCCGCCGCCTGCATTGGCGATAAGCCGTAATGATCATCCTGCGGGTGAAACGCCTTCACATGCAAAATCGGTGCAAATTCCTGCCGCATATCGAACGAATGCTTACGTGATCCGACCTTGTACTCATACGCCACAGGCCAGCCATCTGCCCCCGGCACAACCGACATTCGGTCTGACCGCAGCACATGCAATTCGCGAGGCAAACCGTCACCGGCCGCCTCCAGATACCCGTCACCGGACAACAACAACTGCCCGTAAAACGCCTCGAACAACGCCGCTGCGCCCTGCCCTTGATTAGGTTGCCCCAACAGCGCCAGCAGCGGATGCACCTCATATCGGCGCTCCACATCCTGCAGCAAAACCGGAACGGCCGCCGCCGCCTCAGCAATCATCTTCACACAACGAAACCCTACCGGATTTCCAGTAAAGCCCGTACGCGTCAAACTCACAGTATCGCGCGCCGACCAAACAGCCCGCCCCGCCCCGTGAAACGCAATCACAGGCGCCGCCGCCGAGGCTTTTTCCTCGACACCACTCATAGCCTTAAAAAGTTGCAATACCATTAAGCTCCGCTCCCAAAATTAAAGCCCACGCACGCGGGGCCGCTGAAAATGCAACGCCGGTGCAATCATCAAATCCGTAATAGCCCAGACCAGCGCATCGACGCGGTCAGGGCTGCCCTTACCCGTGAAACCCGACACCGTCATCGCGCACATCTGGTCCTCCAACTCGGCAAACCCGCCGCAATGGAACACCCGCCCCTGCTCGTACAAAGCCGCCACCGGTTCCGCCCGCGCAGCCTTTCCACGCGATGCCCGAACCGCCCGATACGACACCAACGGGTCAATGGATCGCACCAGCGACTCCACCAACTCACCGCCCTGATTAACCTCGGCCACCAGCCGATCCGCACCGTATTCGCGTGCCTTGGCCACCGCCCGTTCTGCCCAAACCTGCGGCGAACCAGCGACAGACGCATCCTCCAAAACATACGCTCGCCAATTTTGCGGCGGCCCCTGCATCGAAACACCTGCCACGATAATCCCGCATTCATCCGCCTTCGGGCCACCCGTCACCGGCGGGTCCACCGCCACCACAATCCGGTCCAATTCCGGCACATCACCGCGGCATCCATCCAACGATCCAAACGACCAAAACGCCCCTTCTACATCCGTCAAAATTTCGCCCTGCAACTCCTGTCGCCCTAACCTAGACCCCGCATATTTCGTGCTCACATACTCCAGAAAACTATCCGCCAAATTCGCCGCATTCGCCTCCGTCGGCGCCGAAGTTCGCACCGTCCGCGCTTCCACCAGCAAATCCGCCAGCAACCGCGATGGCCTCGGCGTTGTCGTTACCACCTGCTGTGGCTGATCCCCCAACCGCAAGCCAAACTGCAACATGTCCCACGCATCCTGCCCCTGCTTCCATTTGGCCAACTCATCACACCAGGCCGCGTCAAACTGCGGCCCGCGCAAACTCTCAGGGTTGGACGCCGAATATATCTCGGCCACCGCCCCATTTGGCCAAACGAGCCGCTTTCGCGTCGCTTCCCAAACAGGTCGTCGATCCGGCGGCGAGCATGCCAAAATCCCCGAATCCCCGAAAACCATAACCTCGCGCGCCTGCTCGATCGTCTCGCCAATCAGCGCCACCCGCCGAC
>JAGLUD010000093.1 GCA_023134935.1 Paracoccaceae bacterium
TATCTGGGTCAGCCCCTTAATTTTTGAAGTTTATTAGAAAATTTCGTGTGGAACCGCCTGACGAAGCCCATTCACATCAATCACAATTCAGTTCATAACAGACGAAGAACTATGTAGCATTTCGAAAACCGACATTCATTCAATGTGGGATAACTTAAAGATGCAGCGGCAGCAAAGGTATAGGCTGATGGTTACATTCGGCGTTTGTAGCGAAAGAAATATAGTGACGAAAACTTATACCTAAATGTCTGATCTGTTCATTGTGATCCGACAACTTAGCGCGGCATATCAACAATATTGACACTCGGAATAGTTTTGCGTGCCAAGTCAACCAGATGCTGGTGATGGGTGAATATGATCGCCTGCCCGCTTCGTCCGATATCCGAGCAAAGCTGTAATGCGGCCTTGGCGCGCTCATCATCAAAAGTTTCCATGATGTCGTCCAAAACCATCGGAAGGGGCCCAAGATCTCGTGCGAAGCTGCGATAACCGGCAACCCGCAGCGCAAAATACAGCTGACCCATTGTTCCTGTGGACATCATTTCCACAGGGACAGCATTGCCGTCAGGCTGAATGCCGACCAGCTTTTCACCTTCTGATTGGCTCCAGACATCGACGCGGCTCCAAGCTGGTGCGGTTATCGCGACAAAGGCGGCTTCGACATCACGCAACATGGTTGTGCGCCGCTCTGATGCCAAACGCCGCAGCGCGCCCTTTGCGGCCAACACCCCAAGTCGCAAAACTGCGGCCTGCCGTGCACCGTTTCGCAATTCTTCGCGTATGGTTGCCTGCTCTGTGGTCAGATCACTGTGATCAGCGGCGTCAAATGCCTCTCGATAAAGTCGCGTTGCCTCACGGTGCGCGTCGCGAGAAAGATCACGGGCGACTTGCGCATCGTCCAACAGTTGTTGCACCTCGGCCGCGCGGCTCGTATTTGGCAACAAAGCCAGCTCTTCATCAAAAAGGGCCGCCTTCGCGCCCTCTCGGGCTGTGCCGCGGGCCATGTCGTGAGTGTTACGTGTTGCGCGCAATTCATCACGCTCCGTGAGCAGCGCGACGCGCGCGGTCGGTGCTAAATCTTCTGCGCCTTGCTCTTTGAACCACTCCAAAACCTCCGCTTGTGCGGCATCGATGGCATCAGCAGCGGCCTTTCGAGTTGTGGTTTCAGCTGTCTGTAGGCGTTGCGCATCGTCCCGGCGCGTGGTTGCACGCTCTGCCAATGAGATACGGTTGCGTGCATTTTCAATCACCGCCAGCGGATCGGCATCTGGATCCGCGGCCTCCTTTGCGATTGCATTGATCCGTACTGCACTGGCGTTTAATTGGGCCACAGCGCCTTGGAGGGCCTCGATACGCAAGGCAAGTTTTTCGTGGTCGCTGTGTAGACGTTGTAGATTGCGCAGATGTGGCAAGGCGGAGAGAATGTCTTGGGCTGTGCGTCCTACCAGCGGCAATGCCACCGTCAAACTTCCGAATGTATGGTCTGCCGTGTCTTTGTCGGACAACGCTTGTGCCGCTTTTCCTTCAAGATCAGCGATCGCTTCTTTCGCACGCGCCCACTGCGCCCATGTCTGGCGCACGCTGTCCTGCAGTGTCAGTGCGGCGCGCACGCGCATTGGAATATCTCTGTCTGCACAATCAATCCCGACCAGTATTGCGGCGGTGGCCAAATCAGTGTTGGCATCCGTTCGGCGAACGTTCAGGGCTTCAAGTTCTGCTGCGGCATTTTTCAATTGCGCCGCAACTTGTGCCGCTAGAAGCAGTGCCGCATGTCTGTCCGTGAAAGCCGCAGGGCTGGTATCTTGCGCAAGACCAAGTGTTGTCGCCAATGCAGTCGATTGCGTGGACAGCGCATTATGTTTTTGCGTCACTCGATCAAGTCGTTCTTGCGCCTTGTCGTGCAAAACCAACGCCGCATTTTCATCGCGCCGCGCTGTGGCAAGCTGCCCACGGGCGTCTGAACCTGCGGCAAAACTGGCCTGCGCATCATCATCATCGTGCATCGCAGTTTCAAATTCAGTGGCAGTTTGGGCGGACAATGCGCCGCGATGAGCCACCCATTTTTCATCTCGCATGCGTCGCGCCTGCGCTGTCATGGCGACATCAATGGCGGATGGTGCCGCCTCATCAGCCTGCCGTTCGGACTGTGCCAAACGATACTCAGCATCGCGCGCTTCAGTCTCTGTTTGTGCAGATGCCATATCGGCAGACACAACTGGTATATTCCGCGCGATATCAATTAAAGTTTCGCGGGCAGGAAGCCCTGCATCAACCAATTTCGCCCAGGTCTTTGGCAAACCTGCGACCGCTGATGCCAAGCGGGCCGTTTCCGTTGTGACCGTGTTCTGCTGTGCCGTTATATCCGCTGCGGTTTGCCATTTATCCCACGCCGTTTGCAGTTGCGACAGGTCTTGGGGTACAGGCGGAGCCACTCCTTGTTGTTTTTTCGCTAAGGACACGGCACTCGTTGTCGCCTCCACTGCGTTTTGTGCGGTCACGACGGCTTGTGCGGTCTGCGCTAAATTCTCGAGCTCATTTGATGTCAGCACCAAAGACACGGCCGGAACATCAGGAATGGATAGCCCTGAAAGGATCTGATTGATCTCGCCGCTCAATGCGTCCCGATCAGCAATCCGATTTCCCAAATCAGACGTGGCCGTTGCCGCCCGCGCCATAAGTGGGGCGCCGTCAATCATAATCTGGTCTAGTTGTGTAAGCTCGGTGGCCATCACCTCCATTTCTGGGTCAGCCGGATTATCCGCGATAATCACTGCAAATGCTGCAATGCTTTCATCAGCCTCGGAAACGCGCACGGATTTTTCTGTGATGGTTGCGGACAGGCTGGCGATCCCTTCCGCAGCACCTTTGCGCAGGTCAGGGCCCTCTGGAAAATTTGCCAAATCGGCGTCAATCAAACAGATGTCTGCGGTCCGGTCATACCAACTCTGCGCCGCCTTACTGGCAGCCTCGCGCAAGCGCGCATTTCCAAGGTCGCCATCTGCAGCATCGAAGGCGGCCTTTGCTTTATCATTTACTGCCGCCAGCACGCGTTCACGATCGGGGGTCAGGCGTGTCGCCCGCAGCTCTTGGCCAATCTCGGTCAGGCGGTCTTTGCCAAGTTTCAGCGCGGTCCCGCGTCCTCCCTTTTTATGAAACTGGTTTGCGTGCGTAGCCATTTGGTCAAGAGTAGCGGCCATACTGGTCAAGCCGGATACACCCGCATGCAACAATTGCCCAAGATCCCCTTGTGCGCCTGCAATACGCGCGCCGCCTTTCCGCAACCCTTCATCATTCAGAGAAAACCGCTCAACGTAATCATCTCGCCCCAGCCCATGTAATGCGGCAGTCAGGAATGTGTCTTCAACTGGTCTGCCTTGATCATCCAGCAGTGATTGGGCCTTTTTGCTATTGCGCTGCAGGACGACTTGCCCGCGGTTTGGCATCTCCAACTCCGCACCGACCAAAAGATCGCTGCGTTTAAAGCGGAAATCGTAAGGATGGTCTCGGGTTTTCATGCCGAACAGAAGCTCGAGATAGGCGGTAAAAGCCATCGATTTCCCCGCCTCATTTGGTCCATAAATCACCGTAACATCTGCCGCGTCGCCAATGGGATTAGGCAGAACGATCTGCGCATCGCTAAAACGACCATAACGGATTAGATCAAGTCGGTTGAGCCTCATTGCGGGTCTCCCCCGTGCAAGGACAGCGAAACTTCATTGATGGCATCCTCCAGAAATTCGTCCAACAAATCTTCTGATAGCTCGTCTCGGATGTCAGCGGGCAGTGCGCTGCGTAACTCTTCGAGCACTTCGGCACTGGCTTTCTGAAACCCAGCCTCTTGCAATTCTTCACGCATAAGCCGCAACAGGTCGTCCGCTTTGTCACCTGTTGGCTTTTCTGGTGCCAATGACTTCACTTTATCTATGAAGACGCGGTCGATGTTTTCAAGCAGCTCATTTGCGAGGGCTCGCAAATCGTCAGCCGTGTGGCGGGCGGTTACGACACGCAAACGCACCGCTGTGTCGCGCACAGAGTCTTGAGCGTCTTTCAGCGCGGTATCGATGAGATGCAATATCTCTGATTGATCGGCGCACTCGGTTAGGTCCAACAGCGATTCCACAAATCGCAGATGCCCTACGTTGCGGCGATCTAAAACGGGTGCGCCTTCACCGAGGGTCACAATGGCAACGCTGCCACCGAAGCGTTCGCCAAAATGGCGGGGCTGCGGGATGCCGGGCATGACGGCCAGCACCGGACCTGACGAGCGTTCAAACGGGGCATGGATGTGCCCAAGGCACCAAAGGTCATAGCCATGCGCCATCAAGTCTTGCTCCGAACAAGGTGCATAAGGATCGTGTCCCGGCGATCCGCCAAGCGACGTATGCATTAGCCCGACATTGGTTTGCCCTGAGACTGGCGCGGGGTAATCGGGCAGAAAGCTATCCGCGACATGGCTTGTGTCAAATGACAGCCCGTGAAACGCAATGCCTGCGATCTCCACGCTTGGGTTGCCTTTGTGGAGCAAATGAATATTTGGCCCAAGATCGCCGTGGGCTGTGTGATCCAACAGCGCGTCATGATTGCCACGGATTAATACCGTGGGCACACCAGCGTCACCGGCGCGCACAAGTTGCGCAACCAAAAACGCCCGTGATTTCAGGTCTGGGAAGTCATTGTCAAAGATGTCGCCTGCCAGAACCAATGCGTCTGCATTTTCCGAAATAGCCAAATCGACAATATCTCGAAACGTATCGCGGCTGACCTGCTTCAAACGTTCTCCCAATGCTGGATTGCGCAACGCAGTAGAGCGGATCGGGGAGCCAAGATGCGTGTCGGCAGAAACAATGAGGCGCATGAGTGTCATTTTCTTTCACAAGTTTAAGCTTAATATGAAGGTGCCGTCGCGTTCAGGCAATGGGAAAGGGTTCGACGAAGTTTTCGCCATCGCGGCCCAAAGCCGCCACCGATGAAAGAAATGGAAGCTGCACTGCAACATGAAGAAAGCAGACCTTGGTGTAAGACCCAACATTTTTTGAGCATTAAATGGCAGTTCAGCGGGCAAACTGAGCCTTCACATGCGGAGTCTTAGTTGGTTCTTTCGACCTTGAGACAAAATCGGTGCCCGGAAAAATGCGATATGCAGAAATCTCAACAGAACGCCCATGTTTTTATATATCTGCGCAACTTGTTCTTGCCTTCCAATATCACGTTAGACTTTCCAGTACCGAATTGGATTTTGCACATGCTTCAGTTCGTCCTGCACAATACGCTTGCCACGCGTCCCACAGTATAAATCCCATATTTTCTCGGGCGCTGGACACCCTGAAAATGCATGCCGTTTTGGTTCTTCAAACGGGATTTCGGGAAAGTTTTCTTTGGTTGCTGCTTTCCAGTATTTTGCTTGAAATGCGCCAACTACCACTCCACGAACAACGGCAAGGACATAATCTGCTTTTTCCGCACGGCTGCTGCTGATCCGCCAAGCGAACCGCACTTGCTGGTAGAGCTCATCTTTGCCTGACGCCTCAAATTTATTAACATTTATCAATACCAACCTGTGTTTCGGCTCCAAATCAATTGTAGGCAAATCATACTTATCGACTATTTGATCGGCATGCATTGGGCCACGGTCATTGCTACCATGGCCTCCAGCAATATTTGAGAGTCCTGAATAGGCGTCCATCAACGCGGCTTCCACCTCAAACACAGAAGAATCTGGTATCCCATGGCGATGGATCACGTGTAAAACATCTAAGCCGCAACGTCTAATCTCATGAATTCTTCCGATTTTGGCACTTGTTTCGTCTTCATTTTCATCTAGATCCAGGGCGGCAGAAACGTGCGAAAAAACACGATTTCCCTTACCCTTTCCAACATAGAATGTTTCGCCGTTCCGCGGGTCAATTAATCGGTAGACATAATTACCAAGTTCAACACAAACTGCTTCGCTAAAGTGATCATTATTCATAGAAACATCCTTAAAAAATGTGTTTAGCGGATGACGGTAACATGACAATGTCGAATGTAAAAGCGGCCCTTAGCTGACTTTTACCGGTCGATTTAGTGCCGCGGTGCAGATTCCCCAGAGCGGCCATCGCCTCTGGCGTTTGCCCTATTGACAATTTATAAGGCCCTAAGGAAATTTAATGGCAAACCACTTTCATATTCCGCGCTCTCTTAGGACATCCGATCGCACTTTTTCGGAGTCGGACCTGCTGAGCGAGCCAGGCGTCGCTATCGTGCTGGCTGAACCTGGTGCTGGCAAGACATCCCTACTTACCAGTGTTGCCGCACGCCTTGACACTCGGCCAATTCGTGCCAGCATTTTCGATGGAACAGAAGACGCACGTAACCTTGTGGTTGATGCGCTCGATGAGGTGGTTCGGATCGATGCTGCGGGGCTCATGCCTCTCTTGCGGTCCATACGACGGTCTGGCGCGGAACGAACGATTATCGCAAGCAGGTCTGGAGAGTGGGAACCAGCACAGACAGCATTTGTCAGAGATCTGTTCGAAGTAGACCCAGTGGTAGTCCACCTCGAACCACTTGATGAGCATCAGCAAGGCGCGCTTTTCGTACACGAACACCCAGATGCTGACTTTGTAGCATTTCGGCTTGGCGTGCGCCGGTTTGATCTTGATCCTCTCCTTGGTAACCCTCAGTTCTTAAAGCTCTTTGCCGCCGCCTATTCCGAAGGTGGTGGCGCGTTTTCGACCCGCGATGCGATTTTCGAAGATGCAATCAGATTCCTCGCCCATGAAGCCAATGACCAGGTCCCTCAACGTGGCACGCCGACGCGAAATCAACGTATCGCCTGGGCTGACGAAGTCTTTACGAAACTCTTGCTATCAGGAGCGGACGGGGTTTCCATCTTGGCTGAGCTCGACGACAGGGCGTTCCCCCAGTTGGGCGATCTTGGCATCGGTGATGATGGTCTAGCTTCGATCCTCGACACACGCCTCTTTAAGTCTGCCGTTCGCGCCGGGTGCCACGAGCCGGTGCACAGAATTGTCGCTGAATACGGCGCAGCGCGTCACCTAGTCAACCGGATCAACGACGCAAGTAATTCGTTTTCAACTCGCCAATGCCTCTCAGTTGTCGCTCCGAACGGTGTCTCACGGGATGAATTGCGGGGGCTTCTGGGTTGGATGGCTGCCATTGGGGCACGCGAGACCCAGGAAGCAATTGTCGCAATTGATCCCTACGCCGTTCTCTCGAATGGTGATCCGTCGCGCTTAACCCCGCCCGCAAAGCGCGCTTTGCTTGATGGACTAATGCGACTGTCTGAAGAAGACCCTCTATTCCGTAGAAGTGACTTTTGGCGCAGTTTCAGTGCGTCAGGATTTTTCACCACCGAAATCGTCGATGCTGTTCGCGTGATGCTCGATCAGCCTGACGATGGAGGACACATCAAAGGGCTCATGTTCGACCTTCTTATCGGCTCCCCAGCCGTCGTTGCCCTTGCGGAAGATTTTGCTAGGCACCTTCTTGACCAAGAAGAACCTGAACATATCAGGTTGGGCGCGTTGCATTGTCTAATTGATCATAAGGCGCAGGTTTGGGAACCCATACTCGAACAGCTCGCCGGAGAGAGAGGACAGATAGCCTCGCGGCTTGCAGCTTTCATCGTTCAGCGTATTGGGACAAACCACGTGAGGCGAGAGGTGATTTTTCAGCTCCTCGAAAGAGATGCCTCTTTGTACGGGAACAGCAATCGGCGTCACATCGAATCCCGCTATCATCTTCTGAAAATGGTCAGGTCGTTCGATGTGCCGTTGACAGTGTGGCTGCTCGACCAGTTCACGACTGGGCTCGTCTGTGATTGCCATGCGCAGTCGGTGCACCTGTGCCACTGTCGGGATGGTGTCAGCAAAATTGCCGGACTGTTACTCGATCGCTTCTTTGAATTGACCACGGCACCTCATGATCCAGCACAAATTTGGCGCTGGATTGAGGGGTTGAATTTTCACGGCTCTAAGGGATTAGCCGACAGTACCGCAGTACGTGGGCTGCAGACCGACGGCGACTTACGCTTCGAAATTCAAAAACTCCTGCTGCAAGCCCAGGATTCTGAAGACGCAATTGCCGATGCATTCCTTAACTACCTTTACGGCCACCATGGTCATTCTGGCCTAACCCTAAATGCCAGTGACGTTGAGAGGCTTGCCGATTGGGCGTTTCAAAACGATAATACTGCGCTGTGGGGCCGCCTGATACCGGCCCGTCCGAGTATTTACTCCCCATCGACTTGGCAGCCTGATTCCCTGCGCGCCCATATGCGTGCACAAGCGCACGAAAATACCACTTTCCTCGCCAGATGGTCAAAAATTGAAAGATTACGACGAAACCTAGAACGCCAAAGTCGCGAACCACGGTACCGTTTTCAGAGCCGACAACGGCGACAGGCAAAACGCATTGACGAGGGCAACGCTAGGTCACTTTCAGAAGATCGTGATCTGATCCAACACGGTTTTCATTTTGGCTGGCTGCGACATATGTCACGCATCTATCTTATCGAGCCGGAAAAACTGAATGAAGCGTTTGACGGCGAGATTAATGTCTCATCAGCACTACGAGCTTCACTGAACAATTTAAGGGCCGATATTCCTACGCCCCAGCAACTAGGCCTGCACCGCGGCACTGATACAGCGCGCATTTTCCATGCCGGTTGTTTAGCTGAATTCCGCGCGATTGGTCATCTTAACAACGTCTCTGGAAACGTTCTCATAGCTGCTAAGACCGATCTGGGTAGCTATGAAAACATTCCCGACGCAGAGGCGAAGGCCTTAAAAGAGGAAATCGATCGCAGGATCTTGCCAAATCGCGCAGCCGCAGAAATGCTGCTAAGGCAACTTGCGGAACCGGCCTTGGAGGCGGGCGCAACACCGACGTCCATTCATTGGCTCAGTCAGGACACTCCTTTCGCGTCTCTCCGGGCGACGTTGCCGCTTGAATGGCTGCAACGCTTTCCCGAAATGGAAAGCACGACCCGCGATCGCCTGTTTGACCTAGCTGTTGTGTACGGAGACCGACCCACGTTGACCGCGCTCGTGGACGAACGCTGCGCTTCGCTTCTTTCAGGGATTGGACCTCACCGATGGGAAGCGCAACGCACGTTCTGGTTCTTGCGTCACGCCTTCTTCGTTGAAGAACCCAATACGCAGATTTGGTCATGGCTTACGCGGGATCCGAACGCCGTCTTCACTTTCGAAGCTCTGCAAGAAACCCGCAGGCATTCTCAAGAGGAGAGCGGTTGGCCACTCCTGTCTGCCGAAAAGATTGCCCTCATTCTCGATGCATTCGTCGACGAATGGCCTGCAGTCGAACTGCCGAACAGTTGGGGCACAGGCAGTCCTCGAGGGGAGCGCGCCTACCGCTACCTCAGCGGGATTGTCTGGTCAATTGGCCGTGACGAATCGGAGAATTCCATCGCAGTGATCGATCGCCTGAGAGCAGATACACGGTTTGCTACTTTTGACAAAGTCCTCCGCAGCATGCGGGCTACTTGCGTGCGAAGCTGTACGCTGCGCGACTTCCGGCCACCATCACCAGGTGAAGTCGTCCAAATGCTGGATGTCACTCGACCGGTCACTGTTGAACATCTTCGCGCTATCCTGTGTGAGCATCTCGAAACTATCCAGGGGGAAATCCGAGGTGGAGACCTGAACATTGGCGCTATGTTCTATGATGGCGGTCGCAGGGTTAACGAAAACACGGTAACTGAGAGGCTTGTTGCTCTTCTGCGTCCACGCCTTCAACCACTTGGACTGTCGGATGCGCTTGAACACCAAATGGCACAAGGAAACCGGTGCGATATCACTGTTTTAACCATGGTCGGCGGTCGACGTAGGCTGCTTGTAATTGAGGCCAAAGGGCAGTGGAACAGAGAACTGTTTACCGCAGCCAAAGCTCAGCTACACGAAAAGTACGCCATTCACCCAGACGCAGCCGAACAAGGAATATACCTCGTTTACTGGTTTGGTGGGGCCGAAACCATCGGGGGGCGTCGTGACGGCACAATTACGAACGCCCAAGACCTGGCAGTTCGCGTCGCTGAATCCATTCCTGAAGATCTGAGGAAACGGCTCGATGTTTTTGTTTTAGATCTTTCCATGCCGCGAAGTGAATGACCTAACGGCAAGCGAGCTCTCGGAAATACATTTTAATTTTCTCGGTGAAGGTCTGCTTTGGCAGTGTCTTCATCAGGTAAATGAACCTGCAGCGAACTTCCGCTCTCCGCCCTTTGTGTGGATCGACACGAACGGCCCAAACCTGCCCTTTGCAATCGAGCGCAACGCTGCGGTGCGGCACTCAAAACCAAGATCAATACTTCCACAGTGGACGTTCCGTGACACCACTCTCCGGTTGCATGGATTAGTTGTGACCGCTTGACATTATCGCAGCCTCCGGCCAACAATAACGCGGGAATTTCACTGTAATTTTTACCGCTTTCCGTTTCTTGTTATGGATAGATCGCACCGAAGCTCATATTCAAAGACGCCAAAACCACCAATAAGGAAAAGTACCTTTTATGAGGCTAGACACTGTTATTATTAAGAACTTTCATTGCTTCGGTCCCGAAGGCGTCACTATTCACATGGTCGAACCAGTCACAGCGTTAATCGGCGCAAATGGCGCGGGCAAAACTGCGGTCTTTAAGGCGCTCAGCAGGATGTTCGGAATCGGCGGAGCAAATCGCACGTTTGAGAAAACAGACTTCCACCTGCCCTCAGACGCAGACGACCTCGAGGACCAAACTGAGCTTCATATCGAGGCGGTTTTTTCTTTCCCCGAGCTTGATGATGAAAACGCTGGAGCGTCTGTTGCCGAGTTTTGGATGCAGATGTCAGGAAGTGACGCAGAAGAGCCACTCAAAGTCCGCATCGTCCTGAAGGCCTCATGGATTGATGATGGCACTCCAGATGGCGTAGTCGAGTCCGCGATCCGATGGGTTACGCGCATGGACGATGACTACAAGTGGGAGAGCTGCAAACCTGTAACCGGCGCACAGCGTTCCGCGATCCAGGTAGTCTATGTTCCCGCCAATCGTGGATCCATCAGCCAAGTCAAAGCTCTGCTTCGCGGTCGCCTTTGGCGTGCTGCGCGCTGGTCTGACACTCTCAGAAAAGCGACCGAAGAAAGTGCTGCGAATATCCAAGAGGTATTTCAAAATGAGGTCCCGATCGATTTCATTAGCGAACGCCTGACCGCACGCTGGCAACAGATCAACGAAGCGGGAACCCAGACCACTCCGGTTTTAAAACTATCGGAGGATCGGTTCGAAGCCATCATCCGAAACGCCGACGTTAAGTTCTCACCGGATGCGGCCGGGGCGGACCGCGATCTTGACCGGCTGAGCGACGGCCAGAAATCCCTCTTCCAGATCGCGCTCACTGCGGCAACCTTGGAGATCGAGCAAGATGCGCTCGCCCTTTCTGATGATGAATCCCCCTTCGAGCGAAACCAGCTCAAGCATGTTCCGCTGACGCTCTTGCTGATCGAAGAGCCGGAGAACTCGCTTTCGGCGTTCTTTTTGTCGCGCATCATGGATCTTTGCGAGGACATCGCTGACATGGATGCGGCGCAAGTGCTGCTATCTAGCCATAGCGCGTCCATCCTCTCTCGGCTGAGACCTGAAACGCTACGGTATTGCAGACTCGAACCCTCGACAGGATTGAGTTCGATCACCGCTCTCACACTTCCGCCGGCGAAAGACGATGCCGGCAAGTACGTGCGCCAAGCTGTCCGTGCCTACCCAGAACTCTATTTCGCGAAACTCGTCATCCTTGGCGAGGGAGACTCCGAACAGATCGTCCTCCCGAAGCTCGCCGCTGCGCGCAATCTACATCTCGACAAGGCGTTCTGCCCGATCGTACCGCTCGGGGGGCGTCACGTAGAACATTTCTGGACTTTGCTCCGAAACCTGTCGATCCCGCACCTCACACTGCTCGACCTTGACTATGGACGCCAGCATGGTGGTGCGGCTGCCATCCGAAACATCGTGACGAAGCTCGACGAGTTTGGTGTTTCATTTGACGATTGCGAACACATAGCCGATGGCACGATTTCGCTGGCCGACATCGATGGTCTTACGGACGCTGATATCGATATTGAGTATGATCCTGACGCCGAAGAAATAATGGACGGAACCTACTGGCTTGAAACACTGCGCGCGCTTGATGTCTTTTTCTCAGAGCCCATAGACTTAGACTTTTCGATGCTCTTATCCTTTCCAAAAGCATACATGCACAAGAATCCTGGCGGTCAGGGGCCAAGCGGCAAACCAGAGGCAATCGAGAAGCGCAAGAAAACAACTTTGAAAAAGACGGGCCATTCTGACTATTATGATGGTTCTTGGGACCCGACTTTCAAGTGGTATCCCTACCTTTTCCTCTCCAAGAGCAAGCCTGCAGCCCATCTTACCGCGATGAACCGGTTGAAGAAGAAAGAGCTGAAATCGGCCCCGGAAGAATTGGACGCGCTGCTCACGCGGGTCGAAGACAAGTTGAGCTAACCCATGGTGATCATTCGCACAAATGATTGGTCTCCAAAAGGCGTGGACACACTCGAGCCAGCCGCACTTCGTGCAGTGCAAAACAATGACGAGAACCTCTGCGTCGTTGCCAGCGCCGGAGCAGGCAAAACAGAATTTCTCGCCCAGAAGGCTGACTATCTTCTATCAACAGGGTTGTGCAGGCCCCCCCACCGTATTCTTGCGATCAGCTTTAAGGCCGATGCAGCACGCAATTTGAAGGAACGTGTAAGGGAACGATGCGGGCCGCAATTTTCCAGCCGCTTCGACTCGATGACGTTCGATGCATTTTCAAAAAGCCTCATCGACAGGTTTGGACCGCTCATCCCCGCGCCCTATACGCCCTCAGCGGACTATGAAATAGTCTTCCCTGGATACCGGGACTGGAACGATTTTCTTCGTAAACATGGATATCCCCAACTCTCGGGTGTGACGTTTCAGGCAGCCGTGGCACGATGCTCGCTGCCGATCGCAAACCTGAACCCTGAAAATCCTCAGTGGAAGGAGGTCCTGAACCTCTACTGGGACGAAGCCTATCAAGACCGCGGTCATACCCGCCTTTCTTTTCCGATGATCAATCGCCTTACCAACTATGTTCTAACCACAGATCCGCGCCTTAGCGCCGCGCTCCGTGCGACCTATCCGTTCGTTTTCCTGGACGAATTTCAGGACACCACTTACGGCCAATATGCTCTGTTGAAACGACTCTTTCAGAAGACGGATGTGAGAATGACCGCCGTTGGCGACAACAAACAGCGCATTATGGTGTGGGCAGGCGCGATGCCTAACGCATTCGAAAGTTTCGAAAAGGATTTTGACGTAGCCGAAGAGACCCTCCTTTCTAACTGGCGGTCACACCCTGAACTTGTAGACATACAACATGCGATCGCCGTCACGCTCGAAAAGTCATCGGCGAAGCCAGAAGCTAAACGTATCAAGAGTGTCGACGGGGACGTGTGCGCGGTCTGGCACTATGCCGACCGCGAGGTCGAATGCGAAGGCGTTACAAGATGGATTGCTGACGCGATCAATGCAGGCGAAATGGCACCTGAGGATTGTGTGATCCTCATTCGCAACAAGCCCAACGACCTCGAAGCTGAATTGAATCCTATATTCGAAAATGCAGGCCTGAGGCTCCGCAATGTGGCGAGAACACCTGAAGGCGCCAAGATACTCATACAAGATATTCTGACTGAGGAACTGACAGTCTGCGTGATGGCGCTTTTGCGACTAAGTGCTCGGTCCAAATCACCAGACGACTGGCATATGCTCATCGACCGCCTCTCCGCTTTGTGGGGTCTCAATCCCGATAACGAGGTAGAACAGGATCGCCTTCAAGACGAACTCAGCGGTATCGTCTCCGATCTCAGACAATTTATCAAGAAAACGCCACCTTCCGCAAATTCCTGTAATGAAATTTTGCAGCGCATGCTCAACTTCATCGGTGAAGCCGAGCTGAGAGCAACTGTACCTGCCTATACGCGCGCCATGGATTACAACCGTGCCCGCGACGGTTTCAGGTTGCTTCTTGCCGAGTCCGCAGAGGGCCAGACTGACTGGCTATCGGTGATCGACCGGTTCGATGGAGTCGGTCAAATTCCACTCATGAGCGTTCATCGAAGCAAGGGGTTAGAATTTCACACTGTAATTTTTTTTGGACTCGACAGTGGATCTTGGTGGAGTTTTAAACCCGATGACAGCGAAGAAATGCGAGCATTCTTTGTGGCTTTTACTCGCGCCAAGCAGCGCGTCTTTTTCACTTCTTGTAGGGGCCGAGGCGGACGTATTTCCTATATAGATGAATTGGTTTCAAATGCCGGTGTCGCTAGGGTGGCTGGTCCTAGAGCAGACACCTTGGCTTCACCAGCAGAATAGTAGCCGCGCTGCATAGGCTGGTCTATCATGAGGTGAACCCAATTATCCCAATTCACGCGAGGCTCCGATCTCAAGTGTCCGCTGTCGAGGAAAATATCTCCTTCTTGCCCTAGATGGCTGATCGTACCGCGCTGCGGCGAACGACCGCTTTCCGCCCTTTTGCCTTAACCTAAAGTCTGTGCCCAATAAGTTTAGGCCGTCAGAATAATCGTCTTCACAAAGTATGGCTGATCTCATTCAGGCTTTTGCTTTGCCGGCGCACCTTGGGAATTTAACACAGCTCAGGAATTTTCCGAAACGCCCTTTTCGCTCGACTAACCAACCGTCTGAACATTCAGGATAAGCGAGATAGCTTTTGTCACATACGCATTTGGCGCTTCTCCTGGCATCATCGCGCACTGGAAACCCCACGCCCGCAGTTCGAACAAGCTGGTAAGACGTTGCCGCAAAGCTCAATATGCTCACATCTGTAAAACGTGCTATGATCACGCTTGGGGACGGGAACAAGATGCCCCCTGACAATCGCCGCAAATGTGTGACTGCGTAATCATCGTTTCTTCCGTTGATACCCCGTATTCGGCATCTCCTATCCGATCAAAATTATCCAATAACAAGTCCAATGATCTTTTGCCAGAAAGCAATCCCTCGCTCAGGATAACGTGCATATCCCCCTCGCTTAAAAATGGACGTTCATCATAGAAAAATGACAGTTAGAACGGGCGGATAGCCGGCCTTCATTGCAGTTGTCGCCTTGAAAAGGTCGAATGCATTTCTCGCTGGATACAAAAAATTTATCTTGGGCCAAATACGTTTCGGCCGTAATATACTCAAAGTTGAAACCATTTCTAGAAATTTGGTGAAAAATGAAATTTGTTCGTGTCGTCTTCTTTTACGCTTTGTATTTTATATTGTGCATGTTTGTGGTCGTGATCTTTTTTGAAAGCTGGCCAGTTGGTGCACAAATGTTGTTTGCATTCGTGTCGCCAGCCATTTGGGTTTGGTGGCGTGAGCGGCGGCGCGCACAAAAGCAAGCGGTGAAATTGGCCGTTGAAACTTTGGATAGACCTATTTCGGTGGAAGTCCCTAAAGCCTTAAAACAAGACCGCAAAGGAAAAGTTGTCACCCAAATCAAAGATAAGAAGACGGCATCACAATTTCTCAACCAGTACGAAAACCGTGTGGAAAAAAAGCACGGAGCTATTCGTGAATGGCAGGCCGTGAGGGAAGCAAAACCACTTTCTGGCTCTACGGGGAGAAAACCTGGGGCAGGCCCGTCTCGGAAGAAATCTCGACTTAAACAACAAGGTTGGGTGCTCGAAGGCTTGGGTGTTTCAGTGGCTGGGCGCGATATCGGTGGCATGGTCTATGTCGGCACGCCCCCTCTTCTAAACGACCACGGTTATCGAAACAAATGTCGCGCCTACATCGATCCATCTCTTTCAGTCGCTCGACACGGTGCTGACAAGGCCGGGGATGGGATGCCATATTGGCCAGGGTACTCCGACATTTCGTCACGATGCCGCGCCACTTATCTGGATTGGCTGGCAGGTGGCCGTTCCGATGTATCCTATAATCCTGGCTATATGTTTCTTTACTTTTACGGGCTTGAACGGCGGTTTTTTGTTGACGACCTATCGCTCAAGGAAAAACTAGAAATACGAAGTGAAGTTGAGCGCCTAGCGCACCTCTACTCTGAAAATCATTCTGTCCGACGTTATTTGAGCGAATTCGTCCAGTTGGCGCAGGTGGCAACGACCGATGTCAACGACTTACAGCCGGTTTTTGATCCAGTAGGCTGGGAGTTACCGTTCACCGTAAAGCTCGCCATCGGTGCGCGTCTTGATAAAGGTGAGACTTTGGATGCTAAATGGGTATTGAGTTGGCTGCTTTGCCACCCCGAGCGCCGCATGAGAGGTGTTTCAACTCGGTGTAACAAGGAGTTTCATGCGCTTTTTGAACTACGCTTCAATGCCAAGTATCCTGAGGGGCTGAAAGTATCCAAGCCGCGAAAAATCCTAGACGCAAGATATCAGGCGGCTTCGAGTGAATTTGAGGGAACGCTAAATCCCACAGTTGATGGTAAGGCAGTTTCCGACATTTCTGGTCTACGCAAGCCTGTTAAGGTCGCCCAGGAGATTGCCGATGAAGTCATGGGTGATCTAGATAAATTCAGCCGGTACCTGGGTCGCAACCCGGATGGACGAGGAAGTCTGGAAGCACAGGCGTTGCTACCGTCTGAACTCTGGCCACTTTTCCCTTCGGAAGAGTTTGAAAAACTAAAATTCTGGGCTCGCGATATTGTCGAGGCAGGAGGGGTTACACCCGTAATCGATATCATTGCACGTCTTGAAGGTACTCAGCCCGGCAAACTTACCAAGCGGCAGTTGACGGGCGCGGCAGATGCTCTGGCCCGGATAGGATTTGGCTTCGCACCCGATCCACGTTTTGCATTGCGATCTCCGAAGATAAGTGAACCTGTTGTCATTTTTGATCTAGGAGGGGCTGTTGAACAGCTTGAAGATGTGTCGCCAATATACCGCACCGCACTTATTGAACTGGCTTTAGGTTCGTTTGTAGCGCAAGCGGATGGTCACGTAGCCGACGCGGAGCGCAAGGCGCTTCTTGACCGGATTACGAAAACAAAGGGTCTAACTGAACAGGAATGTCGACGCCTCCTTGCCAATCGTGATTGGTTGCTTACTGTGCCACCAGACATGACGCTCTTGCGCCGAAAACTTAAGGAAACCGGCCTAGAAAACCAGGCTGCGTTTCGAGTCGCTTTGGTATCCGCAGCTCATGCTGACGGGATCATTCGATCTGAAGAAGTGGCGGGCATCGAAAAGCTCTATAAAGTTTTAGGCCTTGATCCAGCTTTAGTTTATTCCGACCTGCACGCCGGTGATGTTCAAAATGGCCCTATACGTGTCAAAGCAGCCCAGTCAGGTGCGCCCGGTGAGGTCATCCCCGAGGAACGAACTTCCTCGCCGGCAATACTTGATGCCGCACGTATTGCGGCAATACGGTCTGATACCGAGCGCGTTTCGTCTGTTCTCGGCGAAATTTTCGCCGGAGATATGGAAGAGCCTCAGGAAGAGGGATTCCCGTCATCCTTCAAAGGGCTTGATGGTAAACATGCTGCTCTGGTGCGAGAGATTGTCGCGCAGCAACATTGGACAGATGAAGCTTTTGGCAATTTATGTGGCAAGCACGGGCTGATGACTTCCGGTGCCATGGAAACTGTCAATGAATGGGCGTTTGAAATATATGACGAAGCCTTGCTTGATGAATACGATGGGTATGACGTCACGCCGGAGATCGTTGACGTTCTAACAAAAGAATTTGAAAAGGAGGGCCGACATGTCCAGATTGAAACCCCGTGAACGTGACGCAATTATGCAAGCCCTTCGGGCAGGCGTTGTCCCGAAACTTGGCCTCCGGCACATTCAGGTCGGTCGTGTTCGCGAGATTGAAGAACTTGTGAAAGACATGGACCGGATTGCGGATGGCGGCTCGGCAATCCGCTTCATCATTGGTGAATATGGGTCAGGTAAAACATTTTTCATGAACCTGATCCGATTGATCGCTTTGGCAAAAGGCTTGGTGGTAATGTTTGCCGATCTGGCCCCTGATCGGCGCATATACGCAACGGGTGGGCAGGCTCGTGGGCTTTACGCTGAGTTGGCGCGTAACCTTTCAACCCGAACCAAGCCGGATGGTGGTGCACTCGCTAGCGTGGTAGAGCGCTTTGTCAGCCAGGCGCATAGGGATGCCGAGGCGCGCGACTTACCTACGGGAAATGTGATCCGGGAAAGGCTCGCACATTTCGAAGAGCTAACGGGTGGTTTCGAATTCGCCGAGGTGATCCGTCGCTACTGGGAGGGACACGAAACCGGAGACGAAGAACTCAAGTCTGCTGCTCTTCGTTGGTTGCGTGGAGAATTCGCGACACGAACCGATGCGCGCAAGGCACTTGGTGTACGCACAATCATTGACGATGCGAGCGTCTATGATCATCTTAAATTGATGTCCACTTTTGTGCGGGAGGCCGGGTACCAAGGGCTTCTTGTCGGCCTTGATGAACTTGTAAACCTCTTCAAGTTAACCTCATCCCAAGCACGAAATGCAAATTACGAGCAGATTTTGCGTATCTTAAACGATGTCCTTCAAGGCAGTGCGGAGCACCTCGGATTCCTTATGGGCGGGACCCCGGAATTCCTTATGAACACACGTCGGGGACTCTACAGTTATGAGGCGCTGCAATCACGCTTGGCCGAAAATACATTTGCTAGAGATGGGCTGGTGGATCTGTCAGGCCCGGTCGTCCGGTTGGCGAGTTTAACGCCGGAGGACCTTTTCGTCTTATTGTCAAATATTCGTGCTGTTGTGCAGAACGAAGATACCGCGCTACCTGATACAGCACTCGAAGCGTTCATGATCCATTGTTCTGATCGCATTGGCGAGGCGTATTTTCGAACGCCCCGGAATACGGTAACGGCCTTTGTTAACCTGCTTGCGGTCTTGGAGCAGAACCCCGGTGTTGAGTGGTCGGACCTCGTCGAAAAGATCGAGGTTTCTGAAGATGGTGGAGATGACCTGAGTGATATAGACGAGGCAACGGGGGCGCAACCATCCACAAGCGATGAAGACCTCATCAGCTTCCGTCTCTGAGTTCGTTTTTTGAGTAGCGCCTTCGATAAACTTGCACGCCCTGTCCAAAAATGGATACGGAGTCAGGGTTGGCGTGAACTGCGTGATATCCAAGCTAGGGCGGTGTACGAAATCACTAGCAGCAATGCCGACTTGATCGTAGCAGCCTCTACTGCTGGCGGAAAAACCGAAGCTGCTTTCCTTCCCCTGATCTCACAGGTTTTAGATACTCCGGCAGAAGAAAGCGGTTTCGATCTTCTCTATATCGGTCCGTTGAAGGCATTGATCACCGATCAGGCCGGAAGGCTGAAAGAGATTTGTCGGGAGGCAGAACTTCCCGTGGTGCCGTGGCATGGTGATGTGTCAAGCTCTGTGAAGTCTCGGGCATTGAAAGCGCCACGGGGTATCCTTCTGATCACACCGGAATCTCTCGAGGCGCTCTTTGTGCGTCGCGGTCTCCAAATTCCGCGACTCTTTGGAGCAACACGGGCCGTTGTCATCGACGAGCTACACTCGGTACTTGATAGTGAGCGCGGGGTACAAATGCGCTCACTCCTGACGCGTTTGGAACTTGCTGTGAAGCACCCAATACGTCGGATAGGTCTTTCTGCAACGTTGGGGGACATGGGACTGGCAAGGGCTTATCTTCGTCCTGATGCCGCCGAAGCCGTACGAATGATTGAAGATGATGCGGGGGTCGCAGAATTGCGCTTACAAATACGCGGCTACATTTCGGGCGAAGAAGACGATATCACACCGTCGGCGACAGACGCTATTGCAGGACATTTGTTCAAACACTTGCGGGGCAGTGATAATTTGGTCTTTGCGGGCGCGCGCCAATCCGTCGAAATCTACGCGGACCGGCTGCGCGCTCATTGTGAAAATGAACACTTGCCCCAAGAATTCTATCCGCATCACGCCAGCCTATCACGCGAACACCGAGATTTCGTAGAGCGCCGCCTGAAGGATAACGCAAAACCCACCACTGCAGTCTGCACATCGACGTTGGAGTTAGGGATCGACATCGGGGATGTCACGTGTGTGGCGCAGATCGGGGCGCCTTTCAGCGTCGCCTCTTTGCGCCAAAGATTGGGCCGCTCTGGTAGACGTGAGGGGCAACCCGCCATACTACGCCAGTACGCTGTTGAGACCCGCTTGACCGCGAAAAGTAATTTCGCAGATCGCCTGAGGCTTGGTTTGGTGCGATCCATTGCTATGATTGAGCTATTGCTGGAAGGTTGGTGTGAGCCGCCAAAACCCCAAGCTCTGCACTTGTCGACACTGGTGCATCAGATTCTTTCTGTTGTGGCAGAGCAAGGAGGGGCGCAGGCAAACCGACTTTATCGTGTTCTATGCCTAGAAGGCCCGTTCAGACAGGTGAGTAGTCCGCTTTTTCTGGATGTTCTTCGTACCATGGGCGATCCGGAAACTAGATTGATCGAACAGGCAGACAATGGTCTGCTCCTATTAGGGCGCGTTGGAGAAAAACTGGTCGAGCACTACAGCTTCTATGCTGTGTTCAAGACACCCGAAGAATACCGTCTGATTGCTCACGGTCGGGAGCTTGGCACGCTTCCTGTCGACAATGTGCTGGCGCCAGGAATGATGCTTATCTTTTCGGGAAGGCGATGGCTGGTTCAGGAAATCCATGATCGCGACCGTGTGATCCTCGTCACGCCTGCTACGGCCGGTATCCCGCCTAAGTTCGGGGGCGACCCCGGTGATATCCATGATCGTGTAATCGAGCGGATGTTTGAAATCCTGGACGGTGATATTCGGCCCGTTTATATGGATAAGGTCTCGCTGGAACTGCTTGATGAGGCACGACGAAACTACACACAGATGGGGTTTTCTAGCGATCCTATCGCTGTATTAGGCAATAACTCCTTTGTACTCGCAACCCGTTGCGGAACGGTAAAAACAACAACACTTGCGTTAGCTCTGCGCAGTTTTGGGTTCACGATTGATCTGCATGACGGGTTCCTAAATGTTCAAGCTGGAGGAAATACCCCTTCCTTGCCGCAAATTCTGTCCGAGATCGCAGAAGGGCAGACCGTGGATTTGTTCGTGCACACCCCCAATTTGTTTTTTGAGAAGTTTCACCCATATTTAACACCATGTTTGTTACAAAAAGATGCTCTATCCTCTCGGTTAATGCCTGATGCTTTGCCCGAAATTTGTGAAAACCTGCTGGGGGTTAAATGATGAGCAGAGGACGCCGTTACGTTAGCATTTTTAATGGGGAAGGTTACCAACCAGCTCAAGTAAGTTTATTCTGACAATGCCTAAATCTGGAATACTGACTCTCGGTAGGTGGCACCATGCAAATTCTCTACCAATTCCGGCGTGGCATTGCGGTCGTGCGCTTGCCGCGGAACCAATGAAAACGGTCAGCTTTCCAAGCGCATCTGACCCGAGCAAATTTTGGTGGTCAGCAACTATTCCCTCAAAGATGGCATTAAGACGCCACTTGCCTTGGCTTGAATATTTGGTCGACATCGGCATAATGCTCATAAGGCCGAGCTTCGGATTATGCCGCCCTGATGAGGATGATCTTTTTCCAGTTCTGCAAAGCTCTCCTTCCCAAAAAATAGAAGACAGTATGTCAGAAACTTTCGAGTTTTATCCATAATCAATTTATCTTCATGAAAAATCAAAGAGATATATGGAGGCGCGACCCGCGAAATATTCCTTTATATACTTAGAAAATTATGACTGTGATTATTGATCACATCCTCGATGTTTACGGCAGAGTGAGGGGTGTGCAACAAAACTTATGGTTGAAATAGTCAATTTGACAATGCTATGGTTAACAAAATGTTTAGATGATCGATTCAATTCTCATGCGTAGGGCGACATGAAATACCCTTTGATAACAATGCTATTACTTTTTCCAACACTTGCGTTAGCGCAAGAGGACGGTACAGAAATCCATAGTCTTTGTAATGACATTGCAACATGCGCGATCCCGTATGTGAGGCTATCGAAGCAAGAAACCGAACCGTTTCTGTTTTTAGGTAAGGTCGTAGATGAGCAGCATGCTCGTTATAACGACTATAGGAAAAGTATTCTCAGGTTTCCAAATGTTCTGACCTGTCTGAAAGAAGAGGAACGTGGGAAATCAGAACCAGATTTGCGTCAAATTGATTGGGATATGATCCACAACACTCGTGAAATGGAAGTGTGTGTATTCCGCATTGCAAGCAGTATTGAAGATGTAGAATACATCAAAATCTGGCTTCAGTATCATGGATATCGCGTGGATGACATTTTGCAACTTAGCACCGAACGTAATCCTCCCCGATACGATACTGGCCCTTGGTTTAGTTTCCAGGGGCACCTCACAATAGAAAAGTTTAGGGAAATAATTCCACGGTTCTGGCTTGCCAGACTAATAGGGTTCGAAGGAGCTCGAAACCACACATTAACCGTATCGTTTTCCAAAGAGGGCCAAGTCGTCGGAGCATATGCTTTCGGCAACTCGATATTCAACTAAATGTTATAAAGGAGAAACAAATTGTCAGAGCTACGAATAGCTGCAAATCTAATTGATTTCACTAGTTATGGTCATTTGCAAATTGTGTATGTTAACGGAAGCACGCAAATGGAAATGGAGGTTCAAGCTCCGATAAATGGAAATGGAGGTTCAAGCTCCGATAAATGGAAACTTTGATGAATTTCCAAATTTCGCGTATTCTCCTATACAAGACCATACAACAAACACACCCAATTATAATGATCCCGACAAATATGCTTATGTAACAATCGATATCGGCGACAGGAACCCCGATGATGTTTGGCTGTTGCTCACTGATATTCACGAACAATTTCTGATCTCGAGTCCGAATTATTCTTATAATTTAGGCCAAAACAGTAACTCTTATGCGGCTACTTTGTTGTGGATGGTTGGCGTAGATATAGACGATTACTTGAGCGCTGTAACACCGACAGATGTAACTGCCGAAGATCCCTTCCCAGGGGCGAATAGAAATGTGCTGACGGACGGCTATGGTTTCGGTGGAAGTATTAATTTCGACCTAACCTTAGAAGGAACCAACGGCGATGACATTCTAAGGACTGGCACAGGCAACGACTGGTTAACTGGCGGTCTTGGCGACGACACAATTTACGCTGGCGGGAATAATGACGAACTTTACGGAGGAACTGGCGACGATCTGCTTTATGGTGAAGATGGCGATGACACGTTAATTGGCGGAACCGGTAGCGATTTGCTTGATGGTGGTGACGGGCTTGACGTTGTGGACTATTTACTTGTTTCTGATCCCGAAACTGCTGTTCGGGATATTGGTATTTATCTGTATGCAAGCGGTGCCTCTGATAGCATTGATGTCGTGGATGGGCTTGGAGGTACGGATACTCTGGTTTCGATTGAGACGATTGTAGGGACGTCCTTTGGTGATGTATTTTCCTTTTCCGGGGATTTGGTGAGCGCAATTGAAGGCCTATTATTAATTGATGGAGGTGCAAATAATGCTTCTGGCGATCTATTGGACTTTAGCGGAATTACAGGCGGGCTAGGCGTTCAAGTTACTTTGGCGCAGTTTGATTTTGGGTTGGTTAACGTTGTCGGTGGTACAGACGCAGGAAGCCTGAAAATAGATGAAATCGAAAGTGTCATAGGAACGGCATTTAACGATAAAATTATCGGCAATGATCAAAACAACTGGATTGATGGCGGAGATGGTGACGACGTGATTACCGCCGGTGCCGGAGACGATTTTGTTATCGGTGGATTGGGCAACGACACCCTAGACGGCGGCAACCATAATCAGAACGGAGATGTATTAGATTATAGCTCCGTATCAGATAGTCTTCGGTTCAGGCTTTCGGTACCCTTAGGTGTCGGCCAACCTGCCGTCTTTCAGGTTAACCAATACGAAATTTCTAACGGCTGGGTGGATACCGCTCAGAACTTCGAAAACTACATCTTAACAGCCCAAACCGATCTCGCTTTCCTGGAAGGCAGTATCGAAAACTTTGGTGGCCTCAGCATCGACGCCGGAACGAATGCGACCGTCATAAGTGTCGATCCGATCGCTTGGGCCGGTCAGCCTATCTATTCAATTGAGATGGACGGCGATGTCCTGAGCATGGAATTATTAGCTAGTCCGACTGGAGCGGTTCTTACTGATACCGACGAGATTCATGTTCAACTTGACAATATCGACACGGCAGAAGTGGATGATGATGGTACTCTGGTATCCGGCGCAACGACTATAAACCTTATCGGGTTCGAGAACGTGCTTGGCTCCAATGCAAGCGATACGATTCACGGGAACGAGTCGGAGAATTCCCTCTTCGGATTTGGCGGAAATGACACTCTAGTTGGACGCGGAGGCGGCGAGTACTTGGTTGGTGGCGCTGGTGATGATATTCTGGCGGGCGGCTATTGGGATGGCGTCGAGTTTTGGAATGATCCTGACTTTGAATTAGGTGATGATAATGTGCCTTATCAAGACGATGGTGTTCGGGATGTTCTTATTGGTGGTGCCGGAATTGATATTTTCCTAGCATCGAACAACGATCTTATCGTTGATAAGTCGTTCGGAGATTTATTCGCCTATACAAACTACGGGACCAATGATGAGGGCAAAGTTTATTTTAACGGTTTGGAATTAACT
>JAGLUD010000094.1 GCA_023134935.1 Paracoccaceae bacterium
GTAACTATACGCAGTGCGACAGCCTGCTGATTGGCAACAAATGCGGGGCGCATACGGTTCCTTATATCGAGGTGAAGAATAACTCCTCGCGCGTTGAACACGAAGCAACGACATCCAAGGTGGACGACGAACAACTGTTCTACTGCCTGCAACGTGGTGTTGGCGAGGAAGAGGCCGTGGCCTTGATCGTGAACGGTTTCGTTAAGGAAGTGTTGCAGTCCCTGCCGATGGAATTCGCAATGGAAGCGCAAAAGTTGGTAGCTATCTCGCTTGAGGGGTCGGTGGGCTAAGGCTCGTCAATGAATTTAGACGGCCGAGCGCCGCATACTAAGGAATACGAAAATGTTGAATATTAAGAACTTGAAAGCGTCGCTTGAGGACGAAGATAAACAAATCCTTAAAGGTATCGATCTAGATATCGGACCGGGCGAGGTGCATGCGATTATGGGACCGAATGGTTCGGGTAAATCGACGCTGTCCTATGTGCTTTCGGGTAAGGGCGGATATGTTGTCGATGGTGGCACTGCTACACTTGACGGAACCGACCTGCTGGACATGGAGCCAGAGGAACGCGCGGCCGCTGGTCTGTTCTTGGCATTCCAGTATCCGGTAGAAATTCCGGGTGTGGGCAACATGACGTTCCTGCGCACTGCCGTTAACTCCCAACGCAAGATGCGTGGCGAGGAAGAGCTGAACGCAGCTGAGTTTTTGAAGCTGGTTCGTGCAAAGGCTATAGATTTGAAGATCGATGCCGAAATGCTGAAGCGTCCGGTTAACGTTGGTTTCTCGGGCGGTGAGAAGAAGCGCAACGAAATTTTGCAGATGGCGATGCTTGAGCCAAAAATGTGTATTCTGGATGAAACGGATTCCGGGCTGGACGTTGATGCGATGAAGCTAGTCGCCGAAGGCGTGAATGCGATGCGCGACGGTAAGCGCTCTTTCCTCGTCATCACCCACTACCAACGTCTGCTAGATCACATTAAGCCTGACGTTGTGCATATCATGGCAGCCGGAAAAATCATCAAAAGCGGTGGGCCTGAATTGGCGCTGGAAGTCGAGAACAACGGATACGCTGACCTTCTGAACGAGGTGGCGTAATGGCGCTTGCAGCTAATAAAGTGGACGCGACGGAGGCTTTGATCGCAGCCTATCCCGCGCCTTCGGGCGAGGGGAAATGGGCCAGCGATGCACGTGCGCGTGCGCTGGAAACATTGCGGCAAACCGGTGCGCCGGTCCGGCGTGACGAGTATTGGAAATTCACCAATCCGGCGCGACTTTTGGAGCCTGCGAAAGCTGCGACGATCCTTGCGACAGACGAAACGCCAATGTTTGATGGTGTTGATAAGCTGTTGGTGGTGTTCGTTGATGGTGTCCTGCGGGCTGACCTGTCTGATGATTTGACGATGGACGGGCTCGAAATAGAAACGTTGGCTTCGGCCATGTCCAAAGACATCCACTGGGCCAACGATATATATGGTGTGCTGGAAGCCAACGGTCAGAACCCTGTTTCGCGGCCAATGGCGGCGCTGAATACTGCCATGGCGACTGAGGGCTTGGTTATTCGGGTGACCGGCAAAGCGGCAAAGCCGATTGCGCTGCGGTATTTGCGTTCCGGCGCCGATGCCGACGTGATGGTTCACAATGTTATCAAGCTTGAGCAAGGCGCTGACCTGACGCTGTTGGAAAACGGTCCGGCAGCCGCGCGGTTCAATAGCAGCCTTGAGGTAGACATTGCTGACAACGCGGCCCTTCACCACGTGCGTGCACAAGGGCGGGACCATGAACGCCTGGCAGCTACACATATGTTCGCGCGTCTTGGCACAGAGAGCCGCTTCAAAAGTTTCACGTTGACGGTTAACGGTGCGTTAACGCGCAACGAAGCAGTGCTCGAGTTTACCGGCGACGATGCCTTCGCCACAGTTTCTGGCGCAAGTGCTGGCGACCGTGCTTATCATCACGATGATACCGTCTTCATCACCCACGACGCGCTGAACTGCGAAAGCCGTCAGGTATTCAAAAAGGTTCTACGTAATGGCGCGACAGGCGTGTTTCAGGGCAAAATCCTTGTTCCATCGCATGCACAGAAAACCGACGGCTATCAGATTGCTCAAGGTTTGTTGCTGGATGATGACTGTACTTTCCTCGCCAAGCCTGAACTTGAGATTTATGCCGATGACGTAATTTGCTCGCACGGGTCTACTTGTGGAGGGGTCGATGAAACGGCGCTGTTCTATCTAACATCTCGCGGCGTACCTAAGTCACAGGCGCAAGATATGCTTGTTCTGGCGTTTATGGACGAAAGCATCCAAGAAATTGAGGACGACGTCTTGGCCGACGAGATCCGCGAACGTCTTGGCGCATGGATGGAACGGCATAGAGATTAATATGAGCTTTCTTGGCAGCGGGTTCTTACCCGAAATTGTAAACGCATATGGAGGTTTTCGCGCCTCCATGCGCAAACAACTTGATAAAAACCCGGGCGAGGAGGGGCTGCTGGCGCTGCTCATCTTCGGCTGTTTCGTGATCTTCCTAAGCTTCTTGCCTCGTCTGTTCGCCACCGACCTGTCACAGGCACCAGACCAGAGCATAGCCGGAGGAATCATTATGTGGTTCTTCGTGGTGATGTTCTTTTTACCGCTGCTGATGTACGGGATCGCGTGGATATCCCACTTCATTGCGAAGGGCTTCGGGGCGACAAACAGCAACAAGAATGCCCGCCACGCGTTATTCTGGGGGCTTACCGTCCTTACCCCCGTTTTTATTGCCAAAGCGATGCTAGCCAGCGTTTTTATCCAGATCGGTGGCGATTTGGGGCAAACCATGTTGAATGCCTTAAACGTGATTTTAGCCCTCGCAATATTGCGAATTTGGGGTGCAATGCTGGCTGAGGCGAAAGAATTTAGCAGCGCTTGGCGTGTTTCTGGCGTTATTTTCGCTATTTTTGCTGGATTATTGCTAATTATCAACCTTGGGGCATAATGGCCCTAGTCCTGCCCTAATTCCGTCAAAGTTGTGAATCATGTTGGTCCTAACTTAGCAAAGAGGACACGATTATGGTTAGCATCAACATATCAGACATTCGTAACGAAGCAGAAAACCTTCGCCCAAGCGTAACAGTACGCCTTGCACGGTCTTTCTTCGATATGCGCGCCACAACTGAAGAGTTGCTAAGCGAACGTCCTTCCGAAGCCCGCCTTTTGATGCTGGTGCTTTTATCCGACATGATCTTCACATTGTCATGGGCTCTTAAAACCCTGATCTCTCCGACACAGGCCGCGACGGCCTCCATGGGTTCAGATGTTGTTCTTTGGCTAATGGTTGCATTGATGCTGCGTACCACTGCCATTTACGCTCTGGCACTGGTTGTTGGTATAGTTGTTAAGGCCTTCGGTGGTAAAGCTACCCTGTTTGAAACACGTGTTGGCGTAATCTGGGGCGTGTTTGTTGCTGCACCGATCGGTCTAATCATCGCGGAATTCGCGGTTATCATCAACCAGTTCGACGGCAGCCTTGCACTGCTGCAGAGCCAAGGTATCCAGATGACACCTTACTGGCTTGGTATGGTTCCATTCGTATGGTTTGTTTCCAAAGGCGCTGCTGCCGCCAACCGCATCGAAAACGCGGTTCCTATCTTCGGCACTATCGCTGCCCTTGCAGTAATTCTGGTAGGCGGCGTACGCTACATGGCGATGTAAGATAAACTATACGGGATCGAAGCATTTGGTTTTGATCTCGAATTTCACTACAAGACACGTTTTCCAATCTAAGTTTTTACAATACCGATCACATTTTCCAAGACACGTTAGGGGGCTGCAATGACTATTCACACAGAACCATCCGAGACAAGCTTCACAGCCGGGTATGGCACTTACCGCCAAGACCACTCCGGTTTTCTCACTCGTATTATAGATGCATGGAAAGACATGCCAGCATCCACCCGCCGCTTGATCGCGGAGCGCCCCTCCGAGGCGCGTTTGCTGTTTTTCGTTCTACTATCTGATCTGATTTTCTTCCTGTCCTTCTCGGTTAAAACCGTTGTAAGCCCGACAGCTATTGCCCAAAGCGCTTTGCCAAACGATGTTGCATTGCTGCTGGTTGTTGCTTTGATGGTGCGGACCGGTTCGATTTATGCATTTTCGTTTGTTCTTGGGCTAATCCTTCGCGCCTTTGGCGGCACAGGCACCTTAAAAGACACCCGCGCGGGTGTGTTCTGGGGCTCGTTCGTATCGGCTCCGTTTGAAGTTCTGGCTGCAATTCTGGCTGTCAGCATGTCCTCCATGGAAAGTGCTATGCCATTCCTGTCCGGCGAAACGCTTTCGTTGGCACCATTATGGCTCGGTCTGCTCCCGTACATCTGGTTCGTCTCCGCCGGAGCGACTGCAGCGCACGGATTCAAACGTTTTTACCCATTATTTGCGGCACTTTCGCTGCTATGTATTGTAGGTATGTTCTGGGCACTATATCTAAGGGCAAACGGAGTAATCTAAATGCCCATTCCCTTGCTGGAACTGGCAAGGGAGAGTTTCTTCCGGCCACGTACCGCTGCGCCACATTTGATAGGGTTAAACCTGTCCCGAAACGTGATAATCGAGTCCGCCTTGCTTTTGGCGGTCCTTACGATTCTGTCACAATTCCTGCTTTACACATTCATCCAGACACAAGCGACGGAGGCGTGGACGGTCAAGTTCTCCATGCCGGTCGTGGATGTGGCTGTGCAATTCGTTAACGCTTATTTCGTAAGCCAGATCGTGGTCCTGTTGGCCCGCGGCATCCGAGTAAACGTGGCTTTTGGCGATGCAATGGTCGTTTACCTGTGGTTCAACTTCCTGTTGGTGGTCTTACTAAGCGTGATGATCCTGACATCGGTGCTGTTCGGCCCGTTCGGCATTTTCGTAGTGCTGTTCACCGTTGTGTGGGGGCCATACGCGCTGGCGGCTTTTTGGTCGCACCTTCTGGGCACTAAAAACCTGTTCTTGGGATTTGTAGTCGCAATCGTGGCCTTCCTGATAGCAAGCGCAATTTCGGTTATTGTGGCAGGCATTCTTGGCCTGCCAGTGATGGAGCTTATCCCGAATGTATGACGTAAACGAGATCCGTAAAGACTTCCCGATACTGTCGCGCGAAGTTCACGGAAAGCCACTGGTGTATCTGGATAACGGTGCTTCGGCGCAAAAAACGCAGGCGGTGATCGACGCGGTTACACGTGGGTACGCCGAAGAATATGCGAACGTGCACCGTGGGCTGCACTACCTGTCGAACCTTGCCACTGATAAATATGAGGCTGTTCGAGGGATAGTACAGAAGTTCTTAGGTGCGGATCGCGAAGAAGAAATACTATTCACGTCCGGTTCGACCGAAGGACTAAACCTTGTTTCTTACGGGTGGGGCGTTCCCAACCTTGAAGCTGGCGACGAGATCATCCTGTCGGTGATGGAGCATCACGCCAACATCGTCCCATGGCACTTCTTGCGCGAACGCATGGGGGTGGTTCTGAAATGGGTCGATGTGGCCGAAGATGGCTCGCTCGACCCGCAAGCGGTCATTGACGCGATTTCGCCGCGGACCAAGATGGTGGCAATCACGCACATGTCGAACGTGCTCGGCACTGTTGTCGATGTGAAAACGATAATTGCTGCGGCTCACGACAAGGGCGTGGTGGTTTGTGTCGATGGATCGCAATCTACCGTGCATATGCCGGTTAACGTCGCTGATCTTGATGCGGACTTTTACGTGATTACCGGCCACAAGCTTTACGGCCCATCAGGTTCAGGCGCGATTTACATCAAGACCGAACGCCAAGCCGAAATGCGCCCGTTCATGGGCGGCGGTGATATGATTGGCGAGGTCACGAAAGATATCGTCACCTACAACTCCCCCCCCCATAAATTCGAGGCAGGCACCCCCGGCATCGTCCAGACCATCGGCATGGGAGTGGCACTTGAATACATGATGGATGTCGGGATGGATAACATCGCGGCCCACGAGGCGACGCTGTTTTCCTACGCAAACGAGCGTCTACGCGGTCTGAACTACATCAACATCCAAGGCAACGCTCCGGGCAAGGGCGCGATATTCTCGCTAACCATGAACGGTGCTGCACACGCGCACGACATCTCGACCATCGTGGACCGCAAAGGCGTAGCCATCCGCGCAGGCCACCACTGCGCGCAACCCTTGATGCATCATTTGGGGGTAACGGCGACGGTCCGCGCGTCCTTCGGGATGTACAACACGGTTGAAGAGGTGGATGTGCTGGTGGATGCGCTTGAGACATGTCACGAGTTGTTGGGGTAAGTTCCGTAGGTCGCGTGGGTTCCACGCGCCTTAAATCTGCATCTCTTTCGTAGCAGTCAACGTCACATCCGGATAATCACGTTCCACCCGATCAATATCCCACTGCAACCTAGTCAGATAAACCGGATCGCCGTCGTGGTCCTCGGCCATGTGGCCCATGTTGGCTTTGACGAAGGCTTCCACCGCATCGCGCGAGCCCGAAACCCAGCGGGCGGACGTAAACTGTGTCGGCTCAAACCGCACCGGCAGGCCGTATTCCAACTCGATCCGCGAGGCCAGAACCTCGAATTGCAGCGGGCCAACCACGCCAACGATGAACCCCGACCCGATGGAGGGTTTGAACAGCTTTGCCGCACCTTCCTCGGCAAACTGGTTCAGCGCCTTCTCCAGATGTTTCGACTTTAGAGGATCACCTGCGCGCACGTTTTGCAGCAGTTCGGGGGCGAACGAAGGGATGCCAGTGAAACGAATGTTTTCGCCTTCGGTCAAGCTGTCACCAATCCGCAATTGTCCATGGTTGGGGATGCCGATGATGTCGCCAGCCCATGCGTCTTCGGTTACCTCGCGATCATTTGCTAGGAACATCATAGGGTTAGAGATTGCCATCTGCTTGCCGGAACGCACATGTTTCAGTTTCATTCCGCGCTTAAAGTGACCAGAACACAGCCGCACAAACGCAATTCTGTCGCGGTGTTTCGGGTCCATATTCGCCTGAACTTTAAAAACAAAACCCGCCACTTTGGTTTCAGACGGTTCCACCTCACGCGGTGTTCCCGGTCGCACTTGCGGCGGCGGGCCGTATGTGGCGATACCATCCATCAATTCTTGCACACCAAACGAGTTGATAGCCGAGCCGAACCAGATCGGCGTCATAGTGCCATCAAGAAACGCTTGCTGGTCGAACTTTGGCAGCAGCTCACGAACCATCTCGACTTCTTCGCGCAACGTCGCCAACAACTCGGCAGGCACATGTTCTTCAATCGTAGGGTCGTCCAAACCGTCAATCTGAATACTGTCGGCTTTCACGTTTCGGTCAGCGCGATCCATCAGGATAATGCGGTCGTTGAAAATGTCATACGTTCCGATGAACTCGCGTCCAATACCAATCGGCCAAGAAGCCGGACAAACATCAATCGCTAGATTCTCTTGAATTTCATCAATAATTTCAAAGATGTCGCGGCTTTCACGGTCCATCTTGTTACAGAATGTTACGATCGGCAGATCACGCAGGCGGCAAACCTCAAAAAGCTTTTGCGTCTGGCTCTCAACACCTTTTGCACCATCGATAACCATGATCGCGGCATCTACAGCCGTCAAAGTTCGATACGTATCCTCTGAGAAATCCGAGTGACCTGGCGTGTCCACCAAATTGAACCAGAACTCCCGAAATTCAAACGACATGGCGGAAGCAGAAACTGAAATTCCACGATCCTTTTCCATCTGCATAAAGTCGGAACGGGATCGCCGCGCGTCCCCCTTGGCCCGCACTTGCCCCGCCATCTGGATCGCCCCGCCAAACAGCAGGAATTTCTCCGTCAGAGTCGTTTTACCGGCGTCAGGATGCGAGATGATCGCAAAGGTCCGGCGGCGGGCGATTTCGGGGTGTGTTTGGGCGTTATCTAACATGCTCGCGATATAGGGCAGAGCGCGACAAAGGGCAAGATTTCTGTTGGCGGGCAAGTGCTATATCGTTAGGGTCACGCCATAACGGGCAAATTTCAGGAGCACATTATGATTAATTATAAAAAAACAGGCTTTAGCGTGACAGTGATAGCTGCGGCATTTCTTCTTCAGGCATGCCAGCCATCGGTCCCCGAGTATTTTAAAGAAGTCGACGTAATTGCTACCCAGCAAGCGGCTGCGCAAACGCAGGTCGCGACGGCATGTAACTCCAGCACGTTGCAGTGGATGATCGGCCAACCAGAAGGCGTGATTGGCGGGGTCGAGATCGGTGGACCAGTTCGTGTGATCAGCTACAGCCAGACGGTTAGCACAGACTACAACGCTACACGCACGAACTTCTATCTGGACACAGCTGGCCGAATTACGCGCGTAACTTGCGGCTAATCTAAGGAAATAATCATGGATTTAGGGATTAAAGGCAAAACGGCAATCGTTTGTGCTGCCTCTAAGGGTTTGGGGCGCGGTTGTGCAGAGGCCTTGGCCGAAGCGGGCGTAAACCTTATTATTAACGCGCGTACAGAAAGCACGCTGATCGAAGCTGCCGAGGAGATCGCCGCGAAATATGGTGTTTCGGTTACGCCCGTCGTGTGCGATATCACCACAGCCGAGGGGCAAGCGAAGGTTCTCGCTGCCTGCCCTAATCCCGATATTTTAGTGAACAACGCTGGTGGTCCGCCTCCAGGTATGTGGTCGGATTGGGAGCGCGACGATTTTATCAAAGCGCTTGATGCCAATATGTTAACGCCGATTGCGTTGATGAAGTCGGTTTTGCCAAGCATGATGGAAAAGGGCTGGGGGCGAGTGGTTAACATCACCTCGCAGTCAGTTAAATCGCCGATCGCGGTGCTTGGTCTGTCTAACGCGGCGCGTGCTGGCCTGACCGGATATGTTGGTGGGACCAGCCGTCAGGTAGCCCCGCACGGCGTGACCATTAACAACATGTTACCGGGTATTCATGCGACGGATCGGGCTGTTGGTCTTGATCAGGGTGTGTCCACAGCGCAAGGTATTTCGATGGACGAAGCTGCCGCGCAACGCATGGCGACCATACCTGCGCGGCGTTATGGCACTGGCGCGGAATTTGGCGCGATGTGTGCGTTTTTATGCTCGCAACATGCTGGGTTTATCGTTGGGCAAAACATTTTGCTGGACGGTGGGGCGGTGAATACAACGATGTAAGCCAAGCGCCCATCTCCAAAAGTATCGAAAGCCCGGTTCATCGCCGGGCTTTTTATTTGGACGCAAATTGTAACGCGCCCTCACAACTTCGTTTGTGGGTATTTCAAGGGCTATTATTGGCCCTCCATGCGAGGTATCACCCACAAAACAAACAGGAGTAGCCATGAATTTTTTCGCCAGCCCGGAGGCCCTCGTTGCCCTCGTCGTTCTTATTGCGGGGGGTAGTTTATTTCTGTCGCCGCGCGCTAAAACCACGGATGCGTTCTTCGCAGGCGCCGATGCGCAAGGTAATGCACCCGGGCTTTTAACGTTGGTTTTCAGTCAAGTTACCACATGGATATTCGCGCGCTCTTTGCTGACGGCGGCCATCCTTGGTTACTATTACGGCGTTGCGGGTGCATTGGCTTACACTGCTTATTACATGAGCTTCCTGACGGGTATGGTAATCATCTCGCGCCTTCGCAAACGCGGTGCGCGCAGCCTGCAGGATTGGTTGCGCCAAGATTATGGTCGCGTCGGAGTACTTTGTTATAATGCAGTAATCGCCCTTCGATTGATGTCGGAAGTCTTCGCTAATCTGATTGTCGTAGGTCTGGTTTTCACCGCCGCATATGGCGGATCCGAGCAAGCCGGACAGGTCGCAATGATTGCGCTGGCGCTGGTTGCGCTGACCTATTCTGCACTTGGTGGATTACGGGCATCACTTCGCACCGACGTGGCTCAAATGGCGTTATTTTTGGTCGTTTTCCTCATTGCTTTCGCAGTGATGGTTTCGTCGTCTGACTTCTCGTTTGGCACGGTACTTACAGCGAGTGGAATCTCTGGCGGCTTCAACGGTTGGGTGCTGTTCGCAGTCGCTTTGCTGCAAATCACATCGTACCCCGCGCATGATCCGGTGATGATGGATCGCGGGTTTCTGGCTGATGAAGCCACCACCAAACGCGCCTTCCTGCATGCATTCTGGCTGTCCGCTCTTTCAATCTTCGGCTTCGCACTGTTTGGCGTACAAGCTAGCGTCGTAGGGGCGGAACTGGTTAACGGCCAGTTACTCGGCACTTGGCAGGCTATGTTTGGCCCGTTCGTTTACTTCCTGATCGTGGCATCATTGCTGATATCTGCAATGAGCACCCTTGATTCCGCCCTATCCTCCGCCGCACGTCTGGCGATTGACGAGATGAAAATTGGGGCACGAAGTGTGGTTAACGGGCGCATCGCGATGGCCGTATTCATGCTGGGCGGTGTGTTATTCCTTCTGGCCGAAACGAAAGACCTGTTCGCAGCCGTTGCCGTTTCCGGCACGGCCTCAATGTTCCTCGCCCCCGTTTTGGTGCTTGGGCTTGGCTTTGGTCAACGAATGCCGCTCTGGTCGTACCTCGTGTCTTTTGCTGCCGCCGTCACCGGCGCGGTCGGGTATTTCTATCAAAGCTCTGACCTCGTGATCAGCCTTTTTGGCAACGGTCACAAATACGAGCGCCTGCTTTTCATCTGCCTTGCGGTGCTGTTTATCGGTTTTGCCGCCGGATTGATTGGCATTGCATTGCGCCGGAGGGTTGCCGAAGCGTGATCCTGTTGCTAATACCCGATTAAAACTATCGGATACATGGCAGGAGCCCGCGCTTGAACGAAACACCTAAACTGGTACTGGAAGGGATCACCCGCAAATTTGACGGCCAAACGGTTGTCGACGGGTTATCCTTGAGCCTCGCGCCAGGGCAGGTGACCTGCTTGCTTGGTCCATCCGGTTGCGGTAAATCCACGACCTTGCGGATCGCAGCAGGCGTTGACCGCCAAGACAGCGGGCAAGTGCTGCTAGACGGGCAGGTGATCTCTGATGCACAGCACCATATGCCGCCAGAGAAACGCTCGATCGGGTTGATGTTTCAGGATTTCGCCCTGTTCCCGCATCTTACCGTTGCCCAGAACGTAGGGTTTGGCCTGAAAGGCGCTGCCAAGAACGCCGTCGCAGCGATGCTGGAACGTGTTGGCCTTATGGACTACTGCGATAAATATCCACACATGCTGTCAGGCGGGGAACAACAACGCGTCGCTTTGGCCCGCGCGCTGGCCCCCAAGCCCAGCGTTATGTTGATGGATGAGCCGTTCAGCGGCCTCGATAACCGCCTGCGCGATGGCATTCGGGACGAAACGTTAAGCATTCTGAAAGAAGAAGGCACCTCGGTCTTGCTGGTCACCCACGAGCCTGAGGAAGCCATGCGGATGGCAGATCAAATTGCGCTGATGCGTGGTGGTAAAATCGTGCAGATTGGCGCGCCGTACAATATTTATAACAACCCTAAAGACCGCGCTGCGGCAGCGTTCTTCTCGGATGTAAATGTTATTAAGGGTGTCGCCGAAGATTTCCAGACAGATACGCCCTTCGGGAAATTCTTCACGCCTGGGTTGCACAATCGCACCGATGTAGAAATTGTCATTCGCCCACAGCACCTGAAAATTGACTTTGACCGTCACGGCAAAGGTCCGAACTCCACCCCAACTGATGGGGTTCCGGCGCGCGGTCTTGTACAACGCGCGCGGTTCCTCGGTAATGAAAGCCTTGTGGAGTTGCGGATGGAGTATGACGATTCCATCCTAACAGCATCTATTCCAGGTGTATTTCTGCCGAAAATGGGCACGCCGCTATGGCTTTCGATGCGTCGGGACCGGTGTTTTGTATTCCCATGCCTTAAGCAAGATTTAACTAAATAGGCTGCGACATCTTAAAAATTCCGCGAGATTGCTTATTTGGGGTTTGAATACCTGTTGATTAGTTAATAAAAGTAGTGCTGACAGAACATGGCCGGAGGTAACCGGCAAATCTTAAGGGAGCATTAAAATGCTGAATAACATTGGCCTTCCAGGTCTACTTCTTATCGCCGTTGTGGTGCTGGTTCTTTTTGGACGCGGCAAGATCTCGTCCTTGATGGGCGAAGTCGGCAAAGGTATCACCAGCTTTAAGCGCGGTGTTTCCGAGGGCAAAGAAGAGCTTGAACAAGCGGCTGCCGAAGAAGCAGTTGACGTGACGCCTACGGCTGAAAAAGACGAAGCCTAAACTAA
>JAGLUD010000095.1 GCA_023134935.1 Paracoccaceae bacterium
CGGCCTATCATTCCGGCGAGGGATCGCACGGCATACGCGCCACGGCTGAAGCCGAAAAGAAGTATTTTGTCGCCCGGCGCGTAGGCACGGGACAAGGCGGAATAACCCGAACATATCGTTAGATTGATACCGACGCCCGCCGCGATGTTAACCCATTTTCGAAATCCGGTGCCTTGGATGCCGGGGTGGTAGTTGATCAACAGATCCGTGCGGGGCAACAATTCGGCCAGCAGTTTATATAGGAGTCCGGCGTTGGTTTCTTCGCCCTCCACAAGTCGGCTGAGTGTGCCGTCCATGATGACCACGTGTGTGCGGCTCATTGATCTGCCCCTGATTAATTACGCCAGCGATGTTACGGTTAAAATCGGGCGTGGGGAATACAAGTTCGGTTTACTGCGCTGTGAGGGCCAAAAGAGCGTCGGCGATGTCCGATTCCTCGATCGCCATTGCGCCTCGGGATTGCCGGATTTCGTGCGCGCGGGTCAGGACTTGGGCGTGTGTGTAGCCAAGCGGTGGTTCGAACTTATAGCTGGCCAGTTCAACTAACAGGCCAAGGGGATCGCGGAAGTACAAGGAATCCATGAAGCCGCGATCCTTGATACCGGTGCTGGAAATTCCTGCGGCCTTCAGGCGGCTTTGGGCGACGGCGATGGTTGCCTGCCCGACCCAGAACGCGATGTGGTGAAGCGAGCCTTCTGGTTGGGGCAGAGGCTGATCGCTTAGCTTTCTCGCCTCGTCGGTGAAGACAGTGATAGTGCGCCCGTCGCCACAGTCGAAATACAGGTGGTTGATATTGGTGGCATCGAGGTTGGGCTGCTCGAATATCAGCGCCATGCCAAGAATGCCTTGCCAGAAGTCGATGCTGGTTTGCCGATCAGCACCGTTTAGCGTTATGTGATGGATGCCTTGGACTTGAAGAATGCTCATTGTGATGCCCTCGCGTTTACAGATGCATCTATAATAAGCGGGTTTTGCTTCAGCACAATTCAGTACTTATGAAAATATTGTTTCGAAACTTGATGCAAACTCAGAGCGATAACACTGTCACCGTTTCCAACTGTCCGTACCCGTTGAAGTCGGTGGTAACCCCTTTTACGTAGGCCCCCATATTTTGAAAGACGATATAATCATCCTCTGCAATGTCGCTCGGTAGCTGCAATTTATTTGGCAACACGTCGAGGGAATCACACGTCGGTCCGAATACCAATGCCGAGATTTCTGTTTTGCTGCGCTGTTCGCCCAAAGGAGGTAACACGGTGTAGCTTCGTTGCACGTCCAGAACCGGAAACTCCGACAGTCCACCGTAAATACCGTCATTCAGATAGATGTCGCCGTTGTCGTTAATACTTTTGACGCGCGTGGCATGGGTGAAGGATTCCGCCACCATCGCGCGGCCCGGCTCGCAAACGAGGGCGGGGCGTGTGGTGAATTCTTTCGTAACGACTTCGTTTATCAAGGTGAAGAATTGCTCCAGGTCGGGGGCGCCTTTGGCAGTTTTCGCAGGAAACCCTCCGCCTACATTCAGGCGCTTGATGGTAACACCAGCTGCGCGAGCAACGGCAGCAGTTTCGGTGATATAGGCACTCCATGCTTGCGGGTCTTCGCATTGAGTGCCGGGATGGAACGTTATCGAGGGGATGTAGCCTGCGGATTTGGCGCGCCGGAGGAGTTCGATCGCTTTTTCGGGTGTTGCACCGAATTTTGTGCCAAAATCGTAGACAGCGCCAGATATTGACAGTTTAATGCGCACGGAAATCTCGACACCTGCGGGCGGAATGATGCCCTGAATTTTGGCAAACTCACGGAATCCATCGACGGAGTATGACTTAACACCAGCGTTGTGCGCGAACCGAATTTCGGATTTCGAGCGCACCGGATTGTTGTAATGAAGCGCCGCGTGCGGAGCCAGTTCCCGAAGCAAACGGATTTCGTTAGGGGAGGCCACATCAAACGCCGAAACCCCTGCCGCCAGCAGATTGGAAAGCACGGCATGCTCGGGATTGGCCTTAACCGCATAGGTTACCAGCCCGTTAAAGCCATCGAGGAACCGTTTCGCCTGGGCTTGCAGTGCGGCAGGCGCAAAGAAATGCACAGGTTGATCGGGTGCGCGCGCTAACAGGTAATCCCTAGGGGAATTCCAGATGTCTGATGTTATATTCATGGTGACTCCCAAGTGTTTCGTTGATTCTGAGGGATCAGCACGACATTTTCACTCGTTATTTAGGTTTAATTGTGTACAAGTGACGTCATATTGACGGAAAAGTGGGTGAAATGACGTGGATGACATTGATCGAACCTTGATACGCGAGTTGTCGGTGGACGCGCGAACTTCAATTTCAACGCTTGCGCGGCGAATGGGATTGGCACGGACTACCGTTCAGGCCCGCGTTGAAAAACTGGAGCGAAGCGGGGTTATTGCTGGATACACGGTGAAACTGGGTGATGCCACACGCCTTAACCGGATTAGGGCCACGGTGCTGGTGCGGTTCGAGCCGCGCACCGGCCCGCATGTAGTCCATCGCCTGAAATCTATGCCTGAAGTGGAGGTCGCGCATACGGCATCTGGCAGGTTCGATCTGGTGTTGCAGCTGGGGACGCCGAACACCGAACGCCTCGATAAGGTGCTGGATGAAATCGGGGCGATCAAGGGGGTTCAAAGCTCGGAATCGCTGATCCATCTGTCCACCAAGTTCGATCGCGCTATCTGAGGGCTTTTCCTTGGCTCAAAGCCCCTGTATGTAATGGCGAAACTTAAATGCAGGATACGCCCGATGCCTATGGAAAAGAACTTTGATGCTGCCTCTAATGAGGCCGAGATTTTCGCCAAATGGGAAGCTATCGACGCTTTCAAAGCGGGGGCGAATGCCAGCCGCGAGGAAACTTTCAGCATCATGATCCCTCCGCCAAACGTCACGGGCGTTTTGCATATGGGGCATGCGTTCAACAACACGTTGCAGGACATTTTGGTGCGTTGGCATCGGATGCGGGGCTTTGATACGCTCTGGCAACCGGGGCAGGACCACGCGGGGATTGCGACGCAAATGGTTGTGGAACGGCAGTTAGCGGAAGCTGGAAACGTGGGCCGCAAGGAGCTGGGTCGCGAGAAGTTTCTGGAGAAAGTCTGGGAATGGAAAGAGGAATCCGGTGGCACGATTGTTAACCAGCTTAAACGTCTGGGCGCGTCGTGTGACTGGTCGCGAAACCGTTTCACGATGGACGAGGGTTTTCATGAGGCCGTTCTGAAGGTCTTCGTTGAAATGTATAACAAGGGTCTGATCTACAAAGGTAACCGTTTGGTTAACTGGGATCCGAAGTTTGAAACCGCGATTTCCGACCTTGAGGTTGAGAATATCGAGGTCGACGGCCACATGTGGCACTTCAAGTACCCGCTGGCCGATGGGCAGACCTATACCTACGTTGAAAAAGACGAAGACGGTAACGTTATCTTAACAGAAGAGCGCGACTATATCGCGATTGCCACCACGCGGCCAGAAACCATGCTGGGCGACGGGGCGGTTGCTGTGCATCCATCTGATGAACGCTATGCCTCGATTGTTGGTAAAATGGTGGAGTTACCACTGTGCAAACGCTTTATCCCGATCATTACGGATGAATATCCTGACCCGAATTTTGGCTCGGGCGCGGTGAAAATCACTGGCGCGCATGACTTTAACGATTATGCTGTGGCCAAGCGGAATGACATTCCGATGTATCCGCTGATGGACGTGCGCGGGCATATGGTTGAGGGCGCTATCGTACCTGAAAAATATCGCGGGATGGAGCGGTTTGACGCGCGTAAGGTGATTGTTGCCGACATCGACGCTCTGGGTCTGATGACCCACGTTGAAGACAAGAAAATCATGCAGCCGTTTGGGGACCGTTCCAAGGTAGTGATCGAGCCGATGCTGACGGACCAGTGGTTCGTTGACACCAAACAAATCGTGCAGCCCGCGATTGATGCGGTG
>JAGLUD010000096.1 GCA_023134935.1 Paracoccaceae bacterium
TCAGCGGCTTTGACGTGGATATGTCTGGCGCAAACGATTACTCCGCCATCGCTGGCGTTGACGTTTGCATCGTGACGGCCGGCGTTGCCCGCAAACCCGGCATGAGCCGTGATGACCTTCTTGGCATCAACCTCAAAGTCATGAAGTCCGTTGGTGAGGGCATTGCCGCCCATGCACCGAACGCGTTCGTGATCTGCATCACCAACCCGCTGGACGCCATGGTTTGGGCGTTGCGCGAATTTTCCGGTCTACCACACAACAAAGTTGTCGGCATGGCTGGTATCTTGGATTCCGCGCGCTTCCGCCACTTCCTGGCTGACGAGTTCAAAGTTTCCGTTAAAGACGTAACCGCCTTCGTTCTTGGCGGTCACGGCGATACAATGGTTCCGCTGACACGTTATTCCACCGTTGCAGGCATTCCTTTGCCTGATCTGGTGGATATGGGCTGGACCACACAAGACAAACTGGACGCCATCGTTCAGCGTACCCGTGATGGCGGCGCAGAAATCGTTGGCCTGCTGAAAACCGGCTCCGCGTTCTACGCCCCTGCCGCGTCTGCAATCCAGATGGCCGAAGCCTTCCTGAAAGACCAGAAACGCGTGCTGCCATGTGCAACTTACGTTGACGGCGCTTATGGTTTGGACGGTCTTTACGTTGGTGCCCCAACCGTTATTGGCGCTGGCGGCGTTGAACGCGTTGTGGAAATCAAGCTCAACAAAGCCGAGCAAACCATGTTCGACAAGTCTGTCGAAGCAGTTAACGGCCTGGTTGCAGCATGCAAGGGCATTGACCCTTCGCTTAACTAAGTACCTTTCCGGCCCCGCCATTCACGCGGGGCTGGAAAACAACTGTGGTTCGATTTCGAATCGTCCCCCTACATTATGTGATCACACTTTTTCTTCATGTGATCACATACCACTCCCATCCCCGCATTTTCCCGTGATCAGGCATTAAATCTCTTTTGCCTGCGACAAATCATGCCATACGCTCCCTCAGAGCCGAGGCAATGATTTCTTCATACCTTTGGACATTAATACCATGGACCATAGAACAGGGACCGGTTGAATGAACATTCACGAATACCAAGCAAAACAATTGCTGAAAGAATATGGAGCGCCCGTTTCCGACGGCCGCCCAGTTCTTAAAGCAGAAGACGCGAAAACAGCTGCAGGCGAGCTCGACGGGCCGCTTTGGGTTGTTAAGGCACAAATCCACGCAGGTGGCCGCGGCAAAGGTTCGTTCAACGAACCCGAAGCTGGCGAAGCTGGCGGTGTGCGTCTAACAAAATCCGTTTCCGAAGCGGCTGAAGAAGCACAAAAAATGTTGGGCCGCACGCTGGTGACTCACCAATCCGGCCCAGCTGGCAAACAGGTTAACCGCGTCTACATCGAAGATGGTGCAGACATTGAAAAAGAATTGTACCTTGCGCTGCTTGTTGACCGCGTATCTTCCCGCGTATCGTTCGTTGCCTCCACTGAAGGCGGCATGGACATCGAAGAAGTAGCCGCAAACACACCAGAGAAAATCGTTAGCTTCTCGGTTGATCCGGCATCTGGCCTTTCAGCCTTCCACGGCCGCCGCGTTGCATTCACGCTGGGCCTTGAAGGCAAGCAGATCAAACAGTGCGTTCAACTGATTTCGAACCTCTACCGCATGTTCATCGAAAAAGACATGGAGATGCTTGAAATCAACCCGTTGATCGTAACGACTGACGGCGACCTGAAATGCCTTGATGCGAAGATGAGCTTCGATTCAAACGCGCTTTACCGTCACTCGGATATCGTTGCACTGCGCGACGAGACCGAAGAAGACGCGAAAGAGCTGGAAGCGTCCAAGTACGACCTGAACTACATCACGCTGGATGGCGAGATTGGCTGCATGGTTAACGGCGCTGGTCTGGCGATGGCCACAATGGACATCATCAAACTTTATGGCTCCGAGCCTGCGAATTTCCTCGACGTTGGTGGCGGTGCTACCAAGGAAAAGGTTACCGAAGCATTCAAGATCATTACATCTGATCCAAACGTTAAAGGTATCCTCGTGAACATCTTCGGCGGCATCATGCGCTGTGATGTGATCGCCGAGGGCGTGGTTGCTGCTGTTGCCGAAGTTGGACTTAAAGTTCCGCTGGTCGTTCGCCTCGAAGGTACGAACGTCGAAAAAGGTAAAGAGATTATTAACAACAGTGGCCTTGGGGTTATTGCTGCGGATGATCTGGGCGATGCTGCCAAGAAAATTGTTGCTGCAGTGAAAGGATAAGTAGCGGTGGAGCAATTCTTATCAGAACTTAGTGACATGGCGGGATATATGATTGATGCTAGCATCATAATATGTATCGTCCTAGCAGTTTTGTTCGGTTTAATTGTTCTATTGCCAGCCAATATCGCCAAAAGGGCTTCATGGTTTCTTGCAGTAGTTGCTTCGATGCCTGCGGCCTTCATCACGCTATCTTTAAGCGGTAGTGGCGGTGGCCCAGATCCCGATGTTGGGCATCTTGGCAGTATATTGTTCCTTTTCACTTTCATTGTCGCCATTCAAGCATTTGGCTTGCGATGGTTGATATTTGGACGCAAATCTTAGAATAATGAGGAAAGAAAATGTCCGTACTCGTAGACGAAAACACTAAAGTAATCTGTCAGGGCCTTACCGGCTCGCAGGGTACTTTCCACTCCGAACAGGCGATTGCTTATGGCACGCAGATGGTTGGTGGTGTGACGCCAGGCAAAGGTGGGCAATCCCACATTGGCCTGCCGATCTTCAACACTGTGCACGAAGCCCGTCATGTGACTGGCGCGAATGCTACGGCGATCTATGTTCCGCCACCATTTGCAGCGGATGCGATCCTTGAAGCTATCGACGCTGAACTAGAGCTAATCGTTTGTATCACCGAAGGCATTCCTGTGCTGGACATGATGCGTGTAAAACGGGCGCTTGAGGGTTCCAAATCCACGCTAATCGGCCCTAACTGCCCAGGTGTAATTACACCTGACGCATGCAAAATCGGCATTATGCCGGGCCACATCCACAAACGTGGTTCCGTGGGCGTTGTTTCACGCTCCGGTACGCTGACGTATGAGGCTGTGAAGCAGACTACCGACGCTGGCTTGGGTCAATCGACCTGTATCGGCATCGGCGGTGACCCGATCAAAGGCATGGAACACATCGATGCGCTCGAACTGTTGCTGGCGGACGACGAAACGCAGTCGATCATCATGATCGGCGAAATCGGCGGTTCGGCTGAAGAAGACGCAGCGCAGTTTTTCAAGGACGAAGCCAAACGCGGTCGCACAAAACCGATTGCCGGTTTCATTGCTGGTCTGACTGCCCCTCCGGGTCGTCGCATGGGTCACGCTGGCGCGATTGTTGCAGGCGGCAAAGGTGGCGCTGAAGACAAAATCGAAGCTATGAAATCTGCGGGTTTCATAGTTGCCGACAGCCCGGCTGGTCTGGGCGAAGCTGTATTGAAAGCTATCGGTTAAATAACACCCGCCCGGGCGCCTAATCAGGTGGCCGGGCTTTTTCAAAGGTCCGACAAGGGCCGTCATATAATAGGGAGCGGATTTTCCGTCTAGGCAAATGACAGAGCAATCCTCTAACGACCAATTCCATAACGAGTCCTTCTTGCAAGGGCACAACGCCGAATACGTTGAACAACTGCAAGCGCGGTTCGCGAGCGACCCCAATTCGGTAGACGAAAGCTGGCAACAGTTCTTCCGCGCACTAGCCGAAGAACCGGACGTCGCACGTGCCGAAGCTGCAGGACCAAGCTGGGCGCGCGCCGATTGGCCGCCCGTTCCGCATGACGACCTGACCGCAGCGCTCGATGGTCAGTGGGCCGAACCCGAAGTCGTTGGCAAGAAAATCAAAGCCAAAGCGGCCGAAGCTGGCGCTACAATTTCCGAGGAACAGGTTAGACAAGCCGTCCTCGATTCCATCCGCGCGTTGATGTTGATCCGCGCCTATCGTATTCGCGGACATCTGGCGGCGGACCTTGATCCGCTACGCCTAACCCCTCCGCCGGCTCATCCCGAACTGGACCCTGCCAGCTATGGTTTTACCGCGGCCGACATGGATCGTCCGATTTTCTTGGATAACGTGCTGGGGCTTGAACACGGCTCCATGCGCGAGATCGTGGATATTGTGAAGCGTACCTATTGTGGCACGTTTGCGCTGCAGTACATGCACATCTCAAACGCAGAAGAAGCTGGTTGGCTTAAGGAGCGTATTGAGGGCTACGGCAAAGAAATCGCCTTCACCAAGGCGGGCCGTAAAGCAATTCTTAACAAATTGGTCGAAGCCGAGGGTTTTGAGAAATACCTCCATGTCAAATACATGGGCACCAAGCGGTTCGGTCTGGACGGCGGCGAAAGCCTGATCCCAGCGCTTGAACAAATCGTTAAACGCGGTGGCCAGCTTGGCGTTAAGGAAATCGTAATAGGTATGCCACACCGTGGGCGCCTGTCGGTACTCGCGAACTTCATGGGCAAACCTTACCGCGCGATTTTCCATGAATTCCAAGGCGGCAGCTACAAACCGGATACCGTTGAGGGTTCGGGTGACGTGAAATATCACCTCGGCGCATCTTCGGATCGTGAATTCGACGGCAACACCGTTCACCTTTCCTTAACCGCTAATCCAAGCCACCTTGAGGCGGTTAACCCCGTTGTCCTTGGCAAGGTTCGCGCCAAACAGGCACAGCTTGGGGATGAAGACCGTTCTCAAGTGCTGCCACTGCTTCTACATGGCGACGCCGCGTTTGCCGGCCAAGGTATTATCGCCGAGGGTTTCGGCCTGTCAGGCCTAAAAGGCCACCGTACCGGCGGCACGATTCATATCGTGGTGAACAACCAGATCGGCTTCACCACATCGCCGCATAACTCCCGTTCTTCGCCATATCCAACAGACATTGCGATGATGGTTGAAGCACCAATTTTCCACGTGAACGGCGACGACCCAGAAGCCGTGGTTCACGCAGCCAAAGTCGCTACCGAGTTCCGTCAAAAGTTCCACAAAGACGTCGTTCTGGACATTTTCTGCTACCGTCGTTTCGGCCATAACGAGGGCGACGAGCCCATGTTTACACAGCCGCAAATGTACCGCGCGATCAAAAAACAGAAAACGACGCTACAACTTTACACCGACCGCCTTATCGCAGATGGCTTGATCCCCGAAGGTGAAATCGAAGACGTGAAAACCGCGTTTCAGGCCCACCTGAACGAGGAATTCGAGATCGGGAAAAACTACAACCCGAACAAAGCCGACTGGCTTGATGGGCGCTGGTCACATCTTGACCGGAAGCAAGACCAATACGAACGCGGAAAAACGCCCGCTACCAAAGGCCGCCTGAAAGAGGTTGGCGACGCATTGACCCGTCTTCCCGAAGGCTACCACCCGCATAAAACTATTGTGCGGATATTGGATGCCAAGAAAGAAACGCTGAAAACCGGTAAAGGCATCGATTGGGCAACAGCCGAGGCTTTGGCCTTCGGAACGCTGATGCTTGAAGGTTATCCTGTGCGACTATCCGGCCAGGATTGTACGCGCGGCACATTCAGCCATCGTCATTCCGGAATCATCGATCAGGAAACCGAAGAACGCTACCTGCCTTTGAACCATATCAAAGAAGGTCAGGCCAGTTACGAAGTCATCGACTCCATGCTGTCCGAATATGCGGTGCTGGGCTACGAATACGGCTACACGCTGGCAGAACCGAACGCACTGACCCTTTGGGAAGCCCAGTTTGGTGATTTCGCCAACGGTGCGCAGATCATGATCGACCAGTTCATCAGCTCTGGTGAACGTAAATGGTTGCGCATGTCCGGTTTGGTTATGCTTCTACCGCACGGGTATGAAGGCCAAGGACCGGAGCATTCCTCCGCCCGCCTTGAACGGTTCCTTCAGCTTTCAGCCGAAGACAACTGGATCGTTGCCAACGTTACGACCCCGGCAAACTATTTCCACATCCTGCGTCGTCAGTTGCACCGGACCTTCCGCAAGCCACTGATTATCATGTCACCGAAGTCCCTACTGCGCCACAAAGGTGCGGTATCGACGATGAAGGAAATGCAAACCGGATCCAGCTTCCACCGCGTTTTGTGGGACAGCGCCCAATCCGGCCAATCGGATACAGTTCTGAAACCAGATGCTGAAATCAAGCGCGTCGTTATGTGTTCGGGCAAGGTCTACTACGACCTGCTGGCCGAACGTGACGCGCGTGGCATTGACGATATCTACCTGATGCGTCTGGAACAATTCTATCCGTTCCCGGCGATGTCACTGACCAAAGAGATGCAGCGATTTACCAACGCCGACGTCGTCTGGTGTCAGGAAGAGCCGAAAAATCAAGGTGGCTGGACATTCGTAGAACCAAATATCGAGTGGGTCCTTGGCCGTATCGACGCCAAATCAAAACGCCCTGTTTACGCCGGCCGCGCATCTTCTGCGTCGGTGGCTACAGGTCTCGGATCAACACATAAAGCACAACAAGCGGCGCTCGTTAACGACGCGCTCACACTGTAAAGGAATTGAACCAATGACGGAAATTCGCGTCCCAACCCTAGGTGAAAGCGTCACCGAAGCCACCGTGGCAACATGGTTCAAGAAACCCGGCGATGCCGTGGCTGTTGACGAAATGCTCTGCGAGCTGGAAACAGACAAAGTAACGGTCGAGGTACCCTCGCCTGTTGCCGGCGTCATGTCCGAAATCGTGGCAGCCGAGGGGATCACCGTCGGCGTTGACGCCCTACTCGCCAACATCGAAGAAGGCGCAACCGCTGCGGCCACCCCAACCAAGGCCGAAGCAGCACCCGCAGCCACCGCTTCCGCAGCAAAAGACGTCGAAGATGCCCCCTCCGCCAAAAAGTTGATGGCAGAAAAAGGTCTGACTTCAGATCAGGTAACGGGCACTGGCCGTGATGGCCGCGTCATGAAAGAAGACGTGTTGAGCGCCGCAGCGCCTGCACCTGCTGCGCCAGCCGCCCCGCGCACACCTGTTGCAGCGGACGACAGCGCCCGCGAAGAGCGTGTGAAAATGACCCGCCTTCGTCAAACAATTGCGCGTCGCTTGAAGGAATCCCAGAACACCGCCGCCATGCTAACCACCTATAACGAGGTGGATATGTC
>JAGLUD010000097.1 GCA_023134935.1 Paracoccaceae bacterium
GGCCTTCCAAAAGGCATCATGCAGGTTGTGAACGGCGATAAAGACGCGGTTGACGCGATCATCGAGCACCCGACTATCCAGTCGATCGGTTTTGTTGGCTCGACGCCGATCGCCGAGTATATTTACGGTAACGGTTGTGCTGCAGGCAAACGGGTTCAGGCCTTTGGTGGCGCGAAAAACCACGCTATCATCATGCCGGACGCGGATATGGACAACGTTGTAGACGCGCTTATCGGTGCGGGTTACGGCGCGGCTGGCGAACGCTGCATGGCGATCTCGGTTGCTGTTCCGGTTGGTGAAGGCACAGCGGATCGTCTGATCGCGGCGCTTGCACCACGCGTTGAAAGCCTGAAGATCGGTCCTTACACATCTGGCGACGACGTGGACTTTGGCCCAGTTATCACTGGCGCTGCCAAGGATAAAATCAACGGTCTGGTTGAAAGCGGCATTGCACAAGGCGCAACGTTGGCCGTCGATGGCCGTGGTTTCAGCTTGCAAGGCTATGAAGATGGGTTCTTCGTTGGTGCATCACTGTTTGACCATGTCACTACCGACATGGACATCTACAAGCAGGAAATCTTCGGGCCGGTACTGTCCGTCGTTCGTGCGCAAACGTATGAAGAGGCCATCGGCCACGCCATGGACCACGAATACGGCAACGGTACTGCGATCTTCACCCGTGATGGTGATACGGCCCGCGATTTCGCAAGCCGCATCAACGTCGGCATGGTTGGCGTGAACGTGCCAATCCCTGTGCCTTTGGCCTACCACACGTTTGGTGGCTGGAAGAAATCGGCATTCGGCGATTTGAACCAGCACGGCCCAGATGCATTCAAGTTCTACACACGCACCAAGACTGTTACATCGCGTTGGCCTTCGGGCACTAAAGAAGGTGCTGACTTCTCTATTCCGACGATGGAATAAACGCCAATTACAATAATCTTAAACGCCCCGACCCGTTCGGGGCGTTTTCATTTGAACTATAGGCTTCCCAAACGTTCGGGTTTCCTATATTAACTGAACAACCATTCATTTCTATATGGAAAACCGGATGAGCTTTAATCTGATAATATTTATACTGTCGCTTATCGCCTTCGCGGTGCTCAATAACCGTTTCCTGAAGAGCGATTACGAATACCAAAGGCAAAGCAAGGAATACTCGTTGCTGACCGACCCGTTGGGCATTCGCCGCTTCAAGCAACAACCAAAGAAAATGCTTGCCCTTATGGCCGTATTGTTCGGGCCAATCGGCATTTACAACCTAATCCTAATTCTTAACGCAGGATAACCTCATGGATTTCGCACTCTCTGAAGAGCAGCAGATGATTTTCGATATGGCCTACGATTTTGGCCAAAGCGAAATCGCCCCCAACGCCATGCAATGGGAGGAGGACGGAACGATCCCTAAATCCCTCTGGCCCGAGATTGCGGCGCTGGGGTTCGGCGGGTTGTATGTATCCGAGAAATACGGCGGCTCTGGCCTATCACGGCTTGATGCGACGCTGGTGTTCGAGGCGTTGGCGATGGCCTGCCCTGCTGTTGGTTCGTTCTTATCCATTCACAATATGTGCGGCGGCATGATCGACAAGTTCGGCTCGGCTGAAACCAAAGCCAAGTGGTTGCCCGATATGTGCACGATGGACAAAGTGTTTTCCTATGCGTTGACGGAACCGGGTTCGGGTTCTGATGCTTCGGCGTTGCGTACCAAGGCTGATAAAACCAATGAAGGTTACACGCTGAACGGCACCAAGGCTTTCATTTCGGGTGGTGGGTATTCCGACGCTTATGTGGTCATGGCGCGCACTGGCGAGGATGGCCCCAAGGGGATTTCATCCGTTGTAGTCGAGGCTGGCACTGACGGACTTTCGTTCGGCGCTTTGGAAAAGAAAATGGGCTGGAAGGCGCAACCAACTACGCAGGTCCAGTTCGACGATTGCAAAATACCTGCTGACAATCTGATTGGCGAGGAAGGGCGCGGGTTTAACTATGCTATGGCTGGGCTTGACGGTGGCCGTTTGAATATCTCGGCTTCAGCCCTTGGCGGGGCGCAAAACGCGTTGAACATCGCGTTGAATTACATGGGCGAGCGTAAGGCCTTTGGTAAAACCCTAGACCAGTTCCAAGCCCTGCAATTTCGTGTCGCGGATATGGAAATAGAGCTCCAAGCCGCCCGTACATTCCTGCGCCAAGCCGCTTGGAAGCTGGACACAGGGGCGCCGGATGCCTCCAAATTCTGCGCAATGGCAAAACGGTTTGTGACCGACACAAGTTTCACAGTCGCCAATGATGCCCTGCAAATGCTGGGCGGGTACGGATATCTTTCCGACTACGGCATCGAAAAAATCGTGCGCGACCTTCGTGTACACCAAATCCTTGAGGGCACGAACGAGATCATGCGTCTTATCACCGCCCGCACATTGCTACAGGAGCGTGACCGTGGTTGATATTGATATTCGCATTGAAGGAAAAATTGGCCGTATCACACTGGACCGACCAGATGCGCTGAATGCGCTAACATATGACATGACATCGGCTGTCGAGGTGGCACTTGATGACTGGGCCAACGATGACCGTGTCGCGCTAATCCTGATTGATGCAGCTGGTGACAAAGCGTTTTGCGCAGGCGGTGACATCCAACAGATGTATGAAACGGCCTCGGCTGGCGATTATGAATTTGGTCGCAAATTTTGGCGCGACGAATATCGCATGAATGCCAAGTTGGCGAATTTTCCCAAGCCCTTCATCGCGCTGATGCAGGGTTTCACTATGGGCGGCGGGGTTGGGGTCTCGTGTCACGGTTCACACCGTGTGGTTTGCGAAAACAGCCAGATCGCCATGCCGGAATGCGGAATCGGGTTGGTGCCTGATGTCGGCGGCTCGTTATTGCTTGCGCGTGCACCGGGGCGGCTGGGCGAATATCTGGGCACAACCGGCACGCGGATGAACGCGGGCGATGCGATTTATTGTGGTTTTGCAGACTATTATATCCCACGCGAAAAATGGGCGGAACTGACCGCACTATTGGTGAAAACCGGTGACTGGACACAAGTGGACGCCATGGCCGAAGCTGCCCCGTCTAGCCCGCTTGCCAGCCAGCAAGCTAAAATTGATACATATTTTGGTGGCCAAACTGCCAACGATATTTTGCGTGGAATGCACGAGAATGACTGGTGTGCAAAGGCTGAAAAAGCGATGCGCCGCAGTTGTCCGCTGTCTGTCGCCGCAACGATCGAGCTGGTTCACCGCGCCCGTGCCCTCGATAAAATCGAGCTGGTTTTGGCGCAGGAATATCGTTTCACCCATCGTAGCGCCTCGGACGGAGATTTCGTCGAGGGGATCCGCGCCGCGATCATCGACAAAGATCGCAACCCGCAGTGGGCGATCCCGACGTTGGAAAAAGTTACCGACCTGAAGGTCACACAAATGCTCTTGCCGCTTGGCGACGACGAACTGATAATTGAGGAGAGACGCATGAAAATCGGCTTTATCGGACTTGGAAATATGGGCGCTCATATGGCGCGCAACCTAGTAGTCGCCGGTCATACGGTTGTTGGATTTGACGTCGCTGGCGTTACGGTCGAAGGCGCTGAAACAGCTACATCCGCGGCCCTTGCAGCCACTGGTGCGGACGTAGTTATCACCATGTTGCCCAACGGTGCAATTTTGCGAAGTGTGGCCGCCGAGGTTATTCCGGCAATGAATTCCGGTGCGTGTCTGATCGATTGCTCAACCGTAGACGTAGAATCCGCCAGCGCCGTTGCGGAGCAAGCGAACACTGCGGGATTGCTGGCGGTGGACGCCCCTGTTTCCGGTGGTATTGGCGGTGCCGAGGCCGGCACGTTGACCTTCATGGCAGGCGGCAGCGAGGCCGCGTTTGCCGTGGCCGAACCACTGTTCGAAATCATGGGCCAAAAGGCCGTGCATTGCGGGGATTCTGGCGCGGGACAAGCCGCCAAAATCTGTAACAACATGATCCTTGGTGCGACAATGATCGTGACATGCGAGGCATTTGCATTAGCTGACAAACTGGGGCTTGATCGTCAAAAAATGTTCGATGTGGCCTCAACTTCGTCCGGATCCTCATGGAGCATGAACGCATACTGCCCTGCCCCCGGCGTCGGCCCAACCAGCCCGTCAGACAATGATTACAAACCGGGGTTCGCAGCCGAGTTGATGTTGAAAGATCTTAACCTTGCCCAACAAGCGGCGGAGGCAGCAGATGCATCCACGCCGCTTGGTCAGCATGCTCGCGATATGTATGCGGCGTTTGTAGAGGGCGGCGGAATGGGAATGGATTTCTCTGCTATGTTGCCACATCTAAGCAATCAGAAATACGATACCTGATAAAAAAAGGGGCGCAGATGTTGCGCCCCTAATTCGTATCAAGTTAGCTTCGTGCCCGAATTTCGTAAAGCGCGCGAGCCAGCGGCCACGGCAATCATGGCAGGATTTCGTCACAAGCTTATCGTTAACCTGATCAAATCAACTTATTACTACAAGCTTTGGCCGGCACACTGTTGACGCCCCCCTGAACATCCCGCATCTTACGCCAAATTTTCAGATGAGGTGGTCATGCGATTCCTGTTTTTACTTCTATTATTGCTTCCGCCAGCCACCCGTGCGGCCAGTATTAACGACGAAATTATCTACTTCATCATGATTGACCGGTTTGCCGACGGGAACTCTGACAATAATCAGGATGTGGATTACTCCAACCCGCTCGCTTTCCAAGGCGGGGACTTACAGGGCATCACCGCCCACATTGACGAGATCGCAGATCTTGGCGCAACCGCCATCTGGATAACGCCAATTGCGCTGCAGATTGACCATCCGACACAGGCCGAGGGTAAGGATTTTTACCCACATCACGGCTATTGGGCCGAAGACCTGACCAAGATCGACCCACGTTACGGCACTGAGGCCGACCTGATCGCCCTGACAAATGCTGCCCATGAGCGCGGCATGAAAATTATTCTGGACGTCGTTTACAATCACATGGGGTTCGGCGCGACCATGACAACCGAGCAGCCCGACTGGCTGCGCCAAGGGGATGAGTGCGGCGGCGATCCGATTACGTTGTGTTTGGCCGGACTGCCGGATTTACGGACCGAAAACCCTGAAATCCAGCGGTTCCTGTTTGATGCCCATATCGGGCTTGCGGAACGCACGGGGCTGGACGGGTTTCGCCTTGATACCACCAAGCATATCACCCACGAATTCTGGCAAGCGCACCGTACCGAGGTTAATGACCGCCTTGGGGGTGACTTCCTACTGATTGGCGAGGTCTGGGACGGCGACCGCTTCCTTGCCAAACCCTATTTCAAGAACGACGAGCTGGATGCGTTGGTTGATTTCAGCTTTCGGGATCGCACGCAGAAGTTCCTTTCAGGGGTTTATGACGCCGCCAAGATGGGTCGATATCTGGCGCAACGCCACGACGTGTTGGATGGGTATTATCTAGCGCCATTCCTATCCAACCACGATATGTCGATGATACTTGCAATGATACGCGGCGATAAGGATTTGCTGGCAATCGGGGCGACACTGCTGATGACGATCGAAGGCCCGCCAATCATCGCATGGGGCGAAGAGCTGGGCCGTCGCGGTGCCATGTGGCCGGATAATCGCGAGGTTATGCCGTGGGGCGTGCGCGATATCATGCCCGGCGCCGGGGTCGAGCGTGACGAGGTACTGCGCGAGCAATTCCGCCAACTTATCACCCTTCGCAAAGCGTATCCGTCACTGCGCGAGGATGTCTACGAGGTGCTGTATTCTGATAAAGATGTGCTGGTTTACCAACGTGGCGAAGACGCGATCGTAGCGATCAACCGAAACATCGAGGCGCAAGAGATCACAATTGACGGAACGTCGGCTGATCAATGGACACTCGAGTTTTCGTCAAAACCGGACGCATCACGAAACCTCTTTAACCTCCCGGCCCGCTCTGCGCGCGTGTTCATTAAAGCCCCTTAATGGGCGAATAATCGCTGGCTATAATATCAAGGATGCCCTCGAACTGCCAAATAGGTATACTCGCCGAACTGGAGGCACTCATGCTTAAAATATTACCGTCAGCCCTTGCCCTGTCCGTGGCCCTAATCGGCCTCAACGTGACCGTCGCACACAGCCAACCCAAAGCCTGTCCACCAGGGTTAGCCGCCAAGAACAACGGCTGCCTTCCGCCTGGCCTTGCAAAGAAACTTTATACCGTCGGAGAAGTACTACCCGAAGGCGTGCCATACGAGTTGATCACCGATCTAGCCTACTACGGTTTGGATATGCCGGATGGAAATTGGCTGTACTACTTGGTCGATGGGGATGTTTTGAGAATTGCCGACAACGTATTTACGGTGCTTGAAGCGTTCGAGATATTGTTTGGCAGTAACTAAATCTATTTCGACCTAGAACTATGTACTCTAGGTCGACAACCGGATTTTGCTACGAAGCATTCATCAAACGTAACCTAAATTTGGATATCAACCATATCTTGAGAGATTGCTCAACGCATCATCCATGCGCTCGACACAGGCTCGCCCCTCGTCAATTGCTTCTTTCGCCCTGTTAAATTCCAAGATCGTGAAATCTTCCAGATTGACATCCAGTAGCACGTGCGGTGGATCACCAATCAGGCGACTGCGGCGTATTTGTGTAATCATTACATCGATGGATGTCGCCACCACGTCGAAATAGTTAGGCGCGCGCACCCCTTGAACTTTGCCAACACCGGACACCGCATCATAGGCAGTGCGAACAGCAAACGGCAACGAGGCTTTGATGGACTGCCATGTCTCGTTCGGTTCTTCTTCGTCTTGCGACCACATCACGCTGTATTTTTTGGCTTCCGGATTGACAGCAATCACAATATCCGCCCCCATCGCGCGGCATACCGAAACCGGCAGCGGGTTTGTAAGACCGCCGTCAATCAACCATCGGTCATTGCGCAATACCGGGCTGATAATGCCGGGCAAAGCGATAGACGCGCGCATCGCATCGATAACCGATCCATCCCTTATCCAGACCTCCCGCCCTGATCGCATGTCCGTGGCGACGGTTGCGAACGGGATGCTGAGATCTTCAATTTGTTGGGGCATTCCAAGGTTTTCAAAAAACCGAACAACGTTCTTCGCTTCAATCAGGCCACCGCTAAGTACATTAACATCTATCAGGCTCGCCATTTTCCGGTGTGTTATCGACAGCGCCCATTCTTCCAACTCATCAAGCCGCCCGCCAACATACGCCGCGCCGACCAGTGCCCCCATGGAGCAGCCCGCCACATAATCCGGCACAATACCGCGCTCGTTTAACGCACGCAGCACGCCGATATGCGCCCAACCACGTGCGCCGCCACTTCCAAGGGCCAGCCCGATTTTAGGTCTACTCATATTTTGCTTCCATATCAGTTAGGAACTGCCGCACTTCTTTGCGGGATTTCAAATGGTAACACTTAACATGATCGGGTGCACTATTAAGCACCGCGATATCGCGTGCATGGCTTCGGCGGTGATATCCTGCAACCCAAACAGTCAGAAACTCCCAATTAAAGCGCTCTGGGCAGCCGTCAGCCATATCTGGCCGTGGCCTTCCAAGATATCGGATCGTCCTGTTTAGGACGCGCCAAAGACGCAAATACGTGGGTAGGTCTAGGAAAATAAAATGGTCTGCCCGCGCCATCCTATCTGGAATCGAGCGACTATGATTACCATCGAAAACCCAACTATCTTTCGATGCTGCTTCCAACACCAACGCGTGGGTTTCGTCCGATGTTCGCTGAACCCATCTTGGCTTCCAGTACATCGGATCAATATGCACGACCGGCAGGTTGGAAATTTCACCAAGCAATCGGGCAAGCGTCGATTTTCCGGACCCCGAGCCGCCAATAATCATCGCCCGTTTCATCAGATCTAACTCCGCTTATATTCAATCAATTCGCCACCTCAAACCTACCGGCTCTTGGCACCACCTCCATAAAATATCATCGCGCCGAACACAAATCCCAGATCGTACCAACTGCCGGAGTTGTTAGACGCATACATGTCTATGTCGGTGAAAAATGACAGGATCATTGTAAAAAACGAAATCATCCCGTGGAACAACCCGATAAAGAATCCAGGTCCAGTCGGCATTTCCACCGGCGCGACATAGCTACAACTCGCAAGCAGTAGCGCGGAGGGGATAAGCAATAATACTCTCATGAAATTCTCCCTTTCAAAAATACTCAAAACTAACCAAACTTTACATCTTTACGCAAAGTTCCAAAGGGAAAACCGCGTTAAAGCATCTCTTTTAAGTAGTAACCGGTATAACTATCCTCGACCTTCGCGATTTCCTCTGGTGTGCCCGTCGCGATGATTTCACCGCCGCCGTCGCCACCCTCGGGTCCTATATCAATCACATGGTCCGCGGTTTTCACAACATCGAGGTTGTGTTCGATCACAATCACCGAATTACCCTGATCGACTAACTCATGCAGCACTTCCAGTAGCTTTTTGACGTCTTCAAAATGCAATCCGGTGGTGGGCTCATCCAGAATATACAGCGTTCGACCAGTTGAACGTTTAGCCAGTTCTTTGGATAGCTTGACCCGTTGCGCCTCACCCCCTGAAAGGGTCGTGGCTGATTGACCGACTTTTATATAGCCAAGACCAACCCGCATAAGCGTTGTCATCTTGTCACGAACCGATGGAACGGCCTTAAACAGGTCCGCCGCTTCTTCAACGTTCATATCAAGAACGTCGGCTATACTATTGCCTTTAAAGTATATTTCCAAAGTTTCACGGTTGTAACGTTTGCCCTTGCAGCTTTCACATTCGACGTACACATCGGGTAGGAAGTGCATTTCGATCTTGATAAGACCGTCGCCTTTGCACGCCTCACAACGCCCGCCTTTGACGTTAAAACTGAAGCGCCCAGGCTTGTAACCACGCGCTTTGGATTCTGGCAGGCCGGCGAACCACTCGCGGATGGGGGTGAACGCGCCGGTGTAGGTCGCAGGGTTTGAACGTGGTGTGCGGCCAATGGCGGATTGGTTAATATCGATGACTTTATCGAGGTATTCCAAACCCTTGATGCTCTCCGACGGTGCTGGCACCTGCCGTGCACCGTTCAGCCGCATCGATGCGGTTTTGAACAATGTCTCGATTGTCAGCGTCGATTTCCCGCCGCCGGACACCCCGGTCACACAAGTAAAGGTTCCCAACGGGTATTCGGCAGTGACGTTCTTCAGGTTGTTGCCTGTCGCCCCCGTAACCACGATTTTCTTGCCATTACCTTTGCGGCGGTCCAGCGGCACATCGATTTTGCGCTTACCCGTAAGATATTGACCTGTAATCGATTTTTTCACGGCACAGACTTGTTTGGGGGTTCCTTCGGCGATTATCTCGCCCCCGTGAATTCCGGCCGCAGGTCCGATATCAATGACGTGGTCAGCCTCGCGGATCGCTTCTTCGTCGTGTTCTACTAC
>JAGLUD010000098.1 GCA_023134935.1 Paracoccaceae bacterium
TGCGCTTGACGACGGCGCGGTATTACACGCCGTCTGGCCGCTCCATTCAGGCACTGGGAATTACGCCGGACATTCTGGTTGAGCAACGCCCGAAAGTTGAAGAGGACGATGGCGAGCAAAACCGTCGCGGACGCTCCGAAGCTGATCTGCGCGGGTCGTTGAACAACGATTCCCTGACGGATGAAGAGATCGAACAACTGGAAGCCGAGCGGGCCGAGCAGGAAGAAATCGCGGCTCGTCGTGACGAGGATTTCCAATTGTCCTATGGCTTGGATATTCTTCGTGGCCTTAACGTGTTGGCCAAGTAATACGATGACTGACGAGGAACTTGCAGCGCTGCCCTATCGCCCGAACGTCGGGTTGATGGTGCTGAATGCGCAGGGGCATGTGTTTACGGGCCAGCGTCTCGATTACCCCAGTGCGGCTTGGCAGATGCCACAGGGCGGCATTGACGAGGGCGAAGAAGCCGAAGTTGCGGCCTATCGGGAGTTGCGCGAAGAAACCGGCATCGCACCCGAAATGGTGCATATTTTGGCGCAATCGTCCAGCTGGATTTCCTATGATTTCCCTGTCGAGCTTGCGAAAAAGTTGTGGAAGGGTGGGTATCGTGGCCAAAAGCAACGCTGGTTCCTGATGCGGTTTAGCGGGCTAGACAGTCAGATCAACATCCAGACCGAAGAACCCGAATTCGCCGAATGGCGCTGGATGGCACCAAATGAACTGATGGATAATATCGTGCCGTTCAAACGCTCGGTTTATGAACAGGTTCTTAACGAATTCAGCGGATTTCTGAGCCGCTAAAGTTCGGACAAAGGGATGAACGGGAAGAAAATACCCGAAGACCAAACGCCGAACCATTCCACCCCGTCAACCATTCCCGCCTCGCCTTGATCCACAAGGCGATAGAAGCTTTTACGGTCTATTAACGCTTCAAGATTGGCGCGAACCAGAACGTAAGGTGACGGTTCGCCGTGTTCGGGGTCCAGAACGATGCGGATCGGATTATCCGGCCCCGCCTGCACGGTATCTCCGACGTTGGTGGTAAACGTAATCACCTTGTCCGCCACGTCAAAATCGACGGCCAAAAACGGCGCGTCATCGACCTTGATGCCAACCTTTTCAACAGGCGTTACCAGAAAATACTCGGAACCATCCTTGCGGATAATAGTCGAGAACAGCTTAACCAACCGTTTACGTCCAATCGGGGTGCCGAGGTAAAACCACGTCCCGTCGCGCGCGATCCGCATATCCAGATCGCCGCAAAACGGCGGGTTCCACAGGTGCACGGGGGCGGGGCCTTGGCCCTTGGCAGCTTTGGTCGCGGCGGATGCGATGGTATCCGCGTTCGCGCTCACAGTTTTCTGATGGGAATCGGACATTGCCCTCTGCCTTATTGTAATTATCTATATTAAGATAAGCACGTATATCGACCGTTGCAATCCAGCCTTCGGCAAAAATCATTTGGTAAAGGGGTGGTCATGTCAAACGCGGACGTCGAGGCATTCGAACAAATCGCAGAGAAGCTGACGCAAGCACAAGAGATGATCTCGCGTCGCATCATCGGGCAATCCCAAGTCGTTGACGAGACCTTAATCGCTATTTTGTGCGGCGGGCACGGTTTGTTGGTCGGCGCACCCGGTTTGGCGAAAACGCGGCTGGTGGAGGTGATGGGCGTTGTCCTTGGCCTCAACTCTAATCGTGTGCAGTTCACGCCGGATTTGATGCCTGCCGACATTCTTGGGGCCGAGGTTCTGGAAACCGCCGCCGACGGTTCCCGCGCGTTCCGTTTCATCGAAGGCCCGATTTTCTGCCAACTTCTGATGGCGGACGAGATTAATCGCGCCAGTCCGCGCACCCAGTCCGCGTTGTTGCAAGCGATGCAGGAACATCATGTTTCGGTTGCCGGACAACATCGTGATTTGCCCGCCCCGTTCCACGTTCTAGCAACGCAAAACCCGATCGAGCAGGAGGGGACCTACCCGTTGCCCGAAGCACAGCTCGACAGGTTCCTGCTGCAAATCGACGTGGATTACCCTGACCGTGACGCTGAACGCGACATTCTTCTGGCCACCACTGGCATCGAGGATGCACAGGTTTCCGCCGTGTTCGACGCGCAAGGCCTGATCGCCGCCCAAACCGCCGTTCGCCGTATGCCGATTGGCGAGAGCATCGTTGAGTTGATCCTCGATCTGGTCCGCGCCGCGCGACCGGGCGATGGGGCGTCCGACCTCGTTAACACTTCGGTAAGCTGGGGGCCGGGGCCACGCGCCGCGCAGGCCCTGTCGCTGGCCGTTCGGGCGCGTGCCTTGATGGACGGGCGGTTTGCACCGAACGCCGATGATATTGCCGCCCTTGCACATCCGGTTCTGAAGCACCGAATGGCGCTGGGCTTTGCGGCACGGGCCGAAGGATTAACGGTTGATAAACTTATCTCGACACTAGTCGATCAAGTACTTGGCGAGGGAGCGACTGCTTGAACCAACCCCGCCCTTCTGCCGATCTTCGCGCAGCCAGCGAAGGTTTAGCCACAACATTCCCCGCCCTTATGGTCGAGGCCTTGCGCCTTGCGGCAAGTGTGGCGATGGGGGATCACGGGCGCAGACGGGCAGGCGTGGGCGAGGATTTCTGGCAATATCGTCAAGCGTTACCGGGTGATGATCTTGCCACTGTTGATTGGCGGCGATCCGGTCGATCTGACACAGCATACGTACGTGAACGCGAATGGGAATCCGCGCACACTGTTGCGATCTGGTCAGACACCGCGCAATCCATGGATTACAGCGGTAAACGAGGCGTTCCCAGTAAAGGTGAACGTGCCAATTTGCTGGCCATGGCGCTGTCCGTATTGTTGTCCAAAGCTGGCGAACGCATCGCCTTTCCCGCAACAATCGCCGCCACTCCGCGATCTGGCGAGCGGCAGTTGCAGCGCATCTCGCAGGCAGTATCGACCACCGAACAGAACCGCCCTGAATACGGTACCGTGCCTCAGTTCGGCGATTTAAAAGCTGCACGAAGCGTGTTTCTTTCAGATTTCATGGGCACGGAGGACCAAATATTCCCACCCTTGAAGGCCATCGCCGAGCGTGCCGGAACGGGGTGTTTGATCCACATTCTGGACGACACCGAAGAAGCCTTCCCGTTTGATGGCCGAGTAATTTTCGAAAGCATGGGTGGCGGATTGTCGTTTGAAACCCACCGCGCCAAAGGCTTGCGCGAGGAATACCGCGAACAGCTGGCTAAACGTTGCGATGCGCTGGAAGAATTCGCACGCCAAGCGGGTTGGCAATATCTGAAACACCACACCTCCCAAAGCCCCAAGGCGGCGTTGTTGTGGTTGCACATGGTTATCGGAGGGCAGCGATGACCGCGCTTGTTTTCCTGACGCCGTGGATGCTCCTCGGCCTTCTGGCGCTGCCGCTTTTGTGGTGGCTACTGCGCGCCACGCCACCTTCGCCCAAACATTTGCGGTTCCCGGGTGTAAGGCTGTTGCTGGGCCTGAAGGACATCGAAAAGATGCCCGACAAAACACCGCTCTGGCTGCTGCTTTTGCGGATGCTTGCAATCGCGGCCGCGATCTTCGCCTTCGCCGAGCCAGTTCTGAACCCCGAGACCCGCGCTGACGGCGACGGCCCGCTGCTGATCCTGATGGACGGCGGTTGGGCTAGTGCCCCTGATTGGGCTGAGCGTGTGGAGGAGGCTGAGCGCCTTTTGGAGCAGGCCGCGCGCGCTGGGCGACCGACGGTTTTTGCCTCATTAACGCAACCCTTACCGCAAGGAATGCCTTACCGCGATGCCCGCGATTGGATCTCGGTTTTACGCGGGTCGCAGCCGCAAGCATGGGCGCCGGACAGGCAAGCGGCGGTCGATTGGCTGGCTGATGAACGAAATTTCGAGACCTATTGGTTAACGGATGGTTTACAGCACGGCGACGCAGATCTGGTCGATATGCTGGCCGCAAAAGGTCCGTTACGGATGATCGGAACATCCACTCGCCCGCTCGCCCTGTTGCCCTTGGAACTCGACGCAGGACAGCTAAGCGCGACTGTTATCGGAGCGCCAGCAACAGCTGAAACGGTTACTCTCATCGCTCACGGGACCGCGCCGAATGGCACCGAAGTGGCGTTTGCGTCAATCACCGGAACGTTTCCGGGAAACCAGACCGAAGTAACGCTGACCTTCAATATGCCGCTAGAATTAACCAACCGCGTGACGCGTGTAACGTTGCAAGGCCAAACCTCCGCAGGAGCGGTTGCCTTGGCGGATGACGGCTCGCGTCGTCGCAAGGTTGCGCTGGTGGGTTCGTCCATTCAGGAAGGCCCGCAACTGGTTGCGCCGATGCATTACCTTCGCAAAGCGTTGGAACCTTCGGTGGCTTTGATTGAAGGCAATTTATCAGACGTCTTGCTTGGCGCACCTGATGTGATCGTTTTGTCCGATGTCGGGCAACTATCGATTTCGTCCGCTAGCAAACTATTGGCGTGGGTCGAAAAAGGCGGCCTTCTGGTACGTTTTGCCGGACCTAGATTGGCTGCCGTCGGTGCAGGACAGATCGACGATGATCCATTGCTGCCAGTTAAACTGCGGGCAGGTGGGCGCACACTTGGCGGTGCGATGGCGTGGAATACGCCCAAACACCTGAGCCCGTTCCCCGAAGCTAGCCCGTTTTTCGGCCTACCTGTCCCTGCGGATATCGAGGTGTTCGCCCAAGTCGTCGCCCAGCCCGCGCCGGACTTGATGGAGCGCACGCTGGCGACCTTGGAAGACGGGACCCCGTTGGTAACCCAAAGCCAACAAGGCGACGGGCGGGTGGTTTTGTTCCACGTTACCGCGAATGCGGAGTGGTCGACCTTGCCGCTATCTGGCCTGTTCGTGCAGATGTTGGAGCGCTTGTCGATCAGCGCCAATACCGCCGATACCAACGCGGTGTTGGAGGGGCGGATGTGGATGCCGGATAAAACGCTGGACGGATTCGGGCGGCTGACTGAT
>JAGLUD010000099.1 GCA_023134935.1 Paracoccaceae bacterium
TCCAGTTTCAAGCGCGTCCTAGCCCAGTTGGGCGGCGGCAGCCTGAATGGATTTAATGATGTTGTGATAACCGGTGCAGCGGCAAATGTTGCCGGACAGGTGCTTGCGAATTTCAGCTTCAGACGGGCTGGCGTTGTTTTTCAACAAATCGTCCGCCGCCATCACCATTCCCGGTGTGCAGAAACCACATTGCAACCCATGGTGCTCCTTAAAGGCTGCCTGAATAACGCCGAGCGAGCCATCGGCGTTTGCCATGCCCTCGATCGTGCGCACATCCGCGCCGTCGGCTTCCAGTGCCAGCATTGTGCAACCCTTAACGGCCTTGCCATTCACGTGAACCGTGCACGCGCCGCATTGGCTGGTGTCACAGCCAATATGGGTGCCGGTCAGATTTAGGTCTTCGCGCAAAAACGCTGATAACAACGTGCGTCCTTCAACCTCTCCGGTAACGGATTTTCCGTTCACGGTCATTGATACAGATGACATCTATTCCTCCCTTTCAATTTTTTCTTGTTAGTTTTTTTATCCAATCAAGCAGTTTGCCAATCCATCCCTTTTCGGGATTTTCTTCTTCAACTTCGTCGACCGCCTCTTTGGGTGGTGCAACAATCTTTTCAAAATTCTCAAAAAACTGACCGGCGAGCTTTACCGCAACACCATGCACAACCCTTGAGCCGAGCTGCGCAAGCTTGCCCCCAATCTTTGCTTCGACTTCGTACATAAGGTTGGTGCCGCCTTCTACGTCTTCCAGACGGATTGCGGCGCCGCCTTTAGCAAACCCCGCTGGCCCCCCTTTTCCAGCACCATTAAGGCGGTAACTTTCGGCCTCGACGATGTCTGTCAGGGTTACGGACCCTTTGAACGTGGCTTTCACGGGGCCGACCTTTTGGGTCACCACGGCCTCGAATCCGTCCTCCACATTTCCTGTCAATTCAGTGCAACCGGGGATACTGGCTTGCAAAACTTCCGCGTTATTCAACGCGTCCCACACTGTCTGCCGATCCGCCGCAATAATACAATTTCCGTTGAGATCCATTGGTTTCCTGCAATTGATAAAGTGGGCCGAACCTAAAGCCTCGCATGACTCTCGTCGTTTAATCAAGAAAAATGCCAAGCCGTCACGCCGCGATGTCGTGTATTGGCCTTCAATCTAGCTGCGATTCACACGCCAGTGATCCCAAGCTTCCGGCGTATCAAGGTCAATCACTGCACCTTGGCCAGCGGTGGGCACATCAACCAAAAATTCGGATGCGTCCTTAACAATATCACGCGCGCCGCGGTCACCTTGCAGGTTGGCCAGCGTTTCAAAAAACCGGCGCCCGAACAAAACTGGCAGGCCTGGTGTGCCATCCGCCGCCAGCGCACGGCAAATTTCGCGCCCATCAGCAACGTCATAGGCCGCTGCCAAACGATCAATATGTGCCGCCGTTACTTCGGGCATATCAGCCAACGCAATAACAACCGCATCGCAATCCTGCGACAGTCCCGCCATTCCCGCACGGATGGAGGCCGCCATCCCCTCCTGCCATTCAGGCGAGGTTATACGGTTCACATCTAACCCCTCCAGTGCCGCATCACGGTCGACATTTTCTGGCTGCATGACCACATGAACACGTTCCACACGGGCGTGAAGTGTCGCGCTTGCGGTCCGCCGCAAAAGTGGTTCACCATCTACAATTTCAAGCAATTTATCTCTGCCACGCATACGGCGCGAACCGCCTGCGGCAAGCAACAACACTTCGACTTTCGGCTGCACCGGAATGTCGGGCGAGCCACCGCGAGGCTGCGGGCGTGTCGGGATTTCCTTAAGCAAACCGCCCACCCCCATTCCAGCAATATCTTTGTCGGTCACGTCCAAACCACAGGCGATCCGTTCCAACACCCAATCAGCCCCATTCAACGCTGGCGAACGGGCACATCCAGGCAAACCAACGACAGGACGGTTGTCGTATTTCCCCAAGAACAGCAGGTTTCCGGGGTCTACAGGCATACCGAACCGCGTGACTTCGCCGCCTGACTTGTTCAACGCGGCAGGCCCGACATCTTTGATGTCCGACGTGGCGGAACCTGTGAGTATAAGAATGACCTCGCCGGTAGCTTTGGAAATCGCTTCGGACAAGGCTGTGATTTCATGTGGCACTGTCACCACGTCGTCCAATTTGCAGTTAAACGCCGACATTCGCCGTGCAACCGCATCGCGGCCTTTGGCAAGGAGTTTTTCGGGCATGCCGGAAGTTTGCGTCAAAATCAGACTGGCCGTTTGCAAATTAAACGGGGACAGGTGTAATGCGTCGCTAGCGGGGATATTTTCGACGAACTGTTTAGCAACTGCGTAAGGGATAACTTTGACCGTAGCGATCAGCGAGCGCTCGGAAACCCGCGCCATTTCCGGCACAGTTGCCACCGTAATCGCAGGAGACATCGCATTGAATTGTTCAATCGCCGCGGCGTCGATTTGCATTACGCCACCTGTTTCAGCGTAGATATTCACGCGCCCAGTGAATGGTGCGCTGATCCGAAGCGACGCGGCCTTGGGGTTGGGTACAAATGATTTCGCCAAAGCTTCTGCGGCATGGTCCTCGCCGATATCATCGACTTCCAGAACCGCCACCGTAACTTCGTTAATGCCGCCCTCGGCTATCGATGCGATATCGGCCGCACTTAAGGTTCGACCTTTACGCAGTCGCACCCCGCCTATGTTCAGCGAGTGCGCAAGAATTGCCCCTTCCGCCTGTGAAACTGGGACAGGGCCAAATTTCATCGGCGTGTCTCTGGGCGGCGCAGGCGTTCGGTTATTTGTGCCATGATCGATATCGCGATTTCCGCGGGGGTTTTCGACCCGATGTCAGCCCCGACCGGTGCATGGATTTTGGCTATCTGGGCATCTGTAAACCCCGCTTCCTTCAGGCGAATTACACGCTTAGCATGGGTGCGCGTTGACCCCAGACAGCCGAGGTAGAATACATCCGACGCCATTGATACCTTGATCGCTGGGTCGTCCAGTTTCGGGTCATGCGTCAGTGTCACAACGGCCACGCGGGCATCAAGCCCTTCGGCCTCCAGAGCTTCATCCGGCCAGTCATGTACCAAGCGTTCACCGGGGAATCGCGCGTTCGTCGCAAACGCCTCGCGAGGGTCAACCAATACCGCGTCATACCCCGCCACCCGTGCCAATTGCATCAATGGCTGCGCGATATGGACCGCGCCGACTACAATCATCCGCAACGGTGGATTGTGGATATTGACGAACCAATCGCCCTCAAAACCCGATTTGTCACTCGTGAACCGCGGGGCGAGGTCAATCGCGTTGAAATCCGTCCCTATAACCTGCCGTTCCCACGACTTGGTATTCACCAGATACGCCACCGCACGACGGTCAGCACGATATGTCGCGAGCGTTTCCAGCAAGACCACATCCGGCCCTTTTCCGACGCCAATCGGTTCGACGAGTACATGGATTGCACCGCCGCAGGCTAGGCCGACCGCGAAGGCCTCCTCATCGCTAACGCCGTATTCCAGAATGCGCGGCACACCGTCTTCAAGGGCATTCATCGCCTCTTCGACCACGGCACCTTCGACGCAACCGCCGGAAACCGAGCCTGCCATTTCCATGTCTTCATTGATCGCCAGCTGCGAGCCAATCGGGCGCGGCGCAGACCCCCAAGTCTGGATCACGGTCGCAAGCACGGTTCCCTTACCGACATAAATCCAGTCGAGTGCCTGCTCCGGTATTTGATCGAAATTGGCCATCAGCCTTCCCTCATCGCGCGCATAAGGCGTGCTTTCTCACCGACATCTTCAGGTTTTGTTAACGCATCCGCAAGGGCTTGCAACGACGCAATGTTGTGACCAGCGCGAAAGCTGTCCACATGCGGCAGCATTTCACGGATGCCGCGCGCCTTGGGGGCAAAACCATCCCAGCGCAGAAGCGGGTTCAGCCAGATCACCTTGCGGGCTGACAAATGCAAACGTTCCATCGAGGCGGCCAGTAGGTCCGGGTCGTCCCGATCCAACCCGTCTGTGATCAGCAAAACCACCGCGCCCTGCCCTAGCACGCGACGCGCCCAGTCACGGTTGAAGGTATGCAGGCATTCACCAATACGCGTGCCGCCTTCCCAATCCTTCGCCTCGGCCCCAGCCAACGAAAGGGCCGCGTCGACATCGCGATTCCGTAAATGTCTGGTGATATTCGTGAGCTGTGTCCCGAAAGTAAACGAGTGTACCTGCGCCCAACCCGCCCCTTTGGCATTGCTGGCCGCATGCAAAAAATGCAGAACGGCGCGCGAGTAAGACGACATTGAACCGGAAATATCGCAAAGTGCCACAAGGTTTGGCCAGCGGATTTTTCGCTGCTGCGTCGCGAGTTTCTGAATGTCGCCGCCCGTTCGCATCGACCCGCGAATAGTGCCGCGCCAGTCCGGTATATGCCCGTGTAAAGCCGCCTTCGTTCGCCTTGATGCCAGTGGTTTGACCGGCAGTTTGATGCGCGCGATCATACGTTTAGCCTCGACCATTTCTGCGCTGCTCATTTGTTCAAAATCCAGCGCCCGAAGACTTTCCTCAGCTGAATAGGTTAGCGATGCATCGAGTTTGATTTCCGTCCCCTCGGCTTCCGGCAATTCGGGCGCTTCGGCCTCGGCGCCGTCTAGCAACGCTTCGGCGGCGCGACGTTCGGCAGGGCGAAC